>NZ_JADYVV010000016.1:0-142684 GCF_020194035.1 Bradyrhizobium sp. BRP56 | reverse complement strand
GGAGGCAACCGTCCGGCGATACCACTACGAGACCCACGAGCAATTGGAAGATCACCTCGCTGCCTTCCTTGATGCTTACAACTTCGCCAGACGCCTTAAGACCCTGCGTGGTCTCACACCCTATGAAGCTATCTGCAAAGCATGGGCCGACGAACCAAACCGCTTCAGGATCGATCCCATCCACTTGACCTCGGGACTGAACACCTAGCCCCAAGAGCGCCGCAGAGCGTTTGGGGGTCGGGTACGTGCATTTTGGTTCGTTCTTTTTCCTGTCAGGCGGTCGGTCGTCTCGCGCTGCGATGGCCTTGGCACTCTGCGCCCTGACCAGCGCAATCGCGTTGCCGACCGGCTCGGCACAAGCGCAAAGCTACACCTGGGGCGGCACGGGCAGCTCGACGAGCACCGATGTCTACGAACTCCCGACCAACTGGTCGACCACGTCGGCCGGCGCGCCGCCGATCCTCCCGAACCAGTCAGCCATTTTCGATTCATCGGGATCGGCGACGGTCACCATCGGGCCGGGCTTGATGCTGCCGGGGTCCTGGACCTTCACCGCCAATTCGCAATCCTACACGATCAATGGCAACCCGGTTGGCTTCAGCCTGTCCGGGCCGACCGGCGGCCTGATCAACCAGGCCAACAACGGCCAGACCATCACGATCAACGCCAGCCTCACCGACGGCATTGGCGGTCCGGCGATGGTGCAGCAGCTCGGCAACAGCACGCTGGTGCTCGCGGGCACCAATGCCTACTCCGGCGGCACGCTGATCTCGGCCGGTACCGTGCAGGTGACGAATGCGGATTCGGTCGGCACCGGCACCATCACGCTCAATGGCGGCACGTTCCAGATGCAGTCGCCGACGGTTTCGAGCGTCGCCTTCGCCAACAACATCGCGGTCAATGCGGCCGGCGGCACGGTCGATGCGAACGGCGCCCAGGTCAATCTCCAGGGCGTGATCGCCGACGGCGTCGGCGCCGGGGTTCTGCGCCTGATCGACTCGTCGGCGTCCGCGTTCTCCAACGTGCAGCTCTCCGGCGCCAACACCTATTCCGGCGGCACGCTGGTGGTCGATACGACCGTTGTCGTCAGCAACAACAGTTCGGTCGGGTCAGGCACCGTCACGCTCGACAATGCCTCGTTTCAGGCTGACGGCCTCAGCAACCTGACTTTCAGCAACAACTTCAAGATCAATACGTCGGCCATCGGCAGCGCGATCGACGCCAATGGCGTGACGCTCACGATCGCCGGCAACATCGCCGACGGCAACGGCCCCGGCAAGCTAACGGTGCTGGATAATTCAGGCGGCCTCGGCCGCGTCGTGCTGCTCGGCACCAACACCTACACCGGCGGCACCACGATCTGCGATTGCGCGACATTGCAACTCGGCGACGCCAGCCACACCGCTTCGATCGTTGGCGAGGTCGCCGTCGACGGCAAGTTCGACATCGTCAATGCCAACACGACCGGCATCACCAAGATCGTCAACGACGGCTTCAACGGGATCGCCACCACGACGTTCTACAATTCGACGACCGCATCGACGGCGACGATCGTCAACCAGAATTTCGGCATCACGGAGTTTCGCGACAGCAGCACCGCTGGCAATGCCACCGTGAGCAACACCAATGGTGCGCTCACAGTGTTCCGCGACACCAGTTCTGCCGAGAGCGCCAGGTTCACCAACACCAACGGCGGCACTGTGGTGTTCGGCGACGCGTTTGGTCCTCCCGGCGGCTCCGACACCAGCACCGCCGCCAAGGCCGTGATCGACAACTCCAACGGCGGCGCCGCGGTGTTTCTGGGCCACACCAATGCAGGGCAGGCCACCATCACCAACGGCACCAATGGCGGCTCGACGCAGTTTTTCGAGTCCTCATCTGCTGCTTCCGCAACCATCGTCACGCTCGCGGGCGGTCAGGTCGCCTTTTTCCAGAACAGCACGGCGGCAAACGCCAGCTTCGACAACAGCGGCGTGCTCTATTTCGGATCTGTCGGCTTCAACCCGGTGGAGGCGCCGACCGCGGCCAACGCGACGATCGTCAATCGGGCTGGCGGCGTTCTCCAGTTCGATGCCTATGCCACCGCGGGCAATGCGACCATCGACAACCAGGCCGGCAGCCAACACATCTTCACGGCGTTCGCTACCGCGGGCGACGCCACCATTACCACCGAAGCCGGCAGCACCATCAAGTTCTTCAACAACGCGACCGGCGGCAACGCACAGTTCATCACCAACGGCACCGGACTGGTCGATTTCTCGCTCAGCACGGGGCTGAACGGCGACGGGCGCATCACCGCGGGTTCGATCGCAGGCTCCGGCTTCTATTATGTCGGCTCAGGCAACACCCTCGCCGTTGGCAGCAATAATCTCTCGACGACGCTCAGCGGCGTGCTTGCCGACTTCGATCCGTTGAACCCATTCCATATCTGTGGCTGCTTCGGCGGCGGCCGCACCGGTCCCGCCAATTTCGAGAAGATCGGCAGCGGCACGCTGACCCTGTCGGGCACCAATACCTACACCGGCACCACGACGGTCAACGGCGGCATTCTTCAGGTCGACGGCTCGATCGCCTCGTCGAGCCTCACCACGGTGAATGCCGGTGGCGCGCTGTCCGGCATCGGCACCGTCGGCAACACGACGATTGCAAGCGGCGGCATCCTGATGCCCGGCAACGCGACACCAGGCACATTCCTGAACGTGGCGGGCAATCTCGCCTTCCAGTCGGGGGCACTGTACCTCGTCGGGCTCAATTCGACGGCGTCCACCTTGGCCAAGGTGAGCGGCAGTGCGACGCTGGCCGGATCGGTCGGCGTCAGCGTCGCCGCCGGCAGTACGATTGCCAAGCAATACACCATCCTGTCGGCGGCTGGCGGCCGCAACGGCACGTTCGCCGGTATCGATTCAACCGGGCTGCCGTCGAACCTCGTCGCGACGCTCGGCTATGACGCGAGCAACACCTATCTGAACTTCACGCTCGATTACGGCGCGAAGTCGAAGCTGAACGTCAATCAGCAGAACGTCGCCGCCACACTGCAGAACTTCTTCAACGCCAATGGCGGTATCAACGCGGTGTTCGCCGGGCTGTCGCCGGCCGGCTTGACGCAGGCCTCGGGCGAGGGCGCGACCGGTTCGCAGCAGGCGACGTTCAACGCGATGGGCCTGTTCCTCGGTCTGCTGACCGATCCGTTCGTCGCCGGGCGTGATGGTGGGTTTGGCGGCGGCGCGGGGGCGACGCCGTTCGCCGAGAAGAGCATGCCGCTCGCCTATGCGGCGCGCCAGAGCGAGCCGCGCGATGCGCTGGCCGCGATCTACACCAAGGCGCCGCCGCGGCTGGTCGATTTCGATCAGCGCTGGAGCGTATGGGCGGCGGGCTATGGCGGCTCGCAGACCACCAGCGGCAATGCGGTGCTGGGCTCGAACAACACCAGCAGCAGCCTCTATGGCACCGCGGTTGGCGCCGACTACCGCTTCTCGCCGAACACCATTGCCGGCTTTGCGCTCGCCGGCGGCGCGAGCAGCTTCAGCGTCAACGGTCTCGGCTGGGGCCGCTCTGATCTGTTCCAGGCCGGTGCGTTCGTTCGCCACAGCGTCGGCGCCGCGTACCTGAGCGCGGCGCTCGCCTATGGCTGGCAGGATGTCACCACCGACCGCATCGTCACCGCGGCCGGCGCCGATCACCTGCGAGCCAACTTCAATGCCAATGCCTGGTCGGGCCGGCTCGAGGGCGGCTATCGCACTGCCACGCCGTGGGTCGGGCTGACGCCTTACGCGGCGGCACAGTTCACGAGCTTCGAGCTGCCGGCCTATGCGGAGAGCGTCGTTTCCGGCGGCGGCACCTTCGCGCTGAATTATGCCACGAAGAGCGTCACCGACGTCAGGAGCGAACTCGGCCTGCGCGCCGACAAGTCGTTCGCGGTCGACGGCGGCATCGTGACGCTGCGCGGCCGCGTCGCCTGGGCGCATGACTTCAATCCGGACCGCACCGTTGGTGCGGTGTTCCAGACGCTGCCCGGCGCGGCCTTCGTGGTCAACGGCGCGGCGCAGGCCAGCGACTCGGCGCTGACCACGGCCTCCGCCGAGCTGAAGTGGCGCAACGGCTGGTCGGCGGCTGCGACCTTCGAGGGCGAATTCTCCAACGTGACACAGTCTTACGCCGGCAAGGGCGTTATGCGCTATACGTGGTGACCCTCCGTGCTATAGCCTCCTGCGGCGAAAGCTTGTCCCGGACTTGATCCGCGACAGCATTTCGCGGGACGAAATACGCATCAAAATGAGTGGGACAAAACCCACGCGGGAGGGAATATGCGCGCAGCGATCTTCAGGAACGGCGAGATTGTCGTCGACCGGGTGCCCGAGCCGAAGCCCGGCGCCGGCCAGGTGCTGGTCAAATCGCTCGCCTGCGGCATCTGCGGTTCCGATCTGCACGCACGCAAGCATGCCCACCGCATGGTGGAGCTGAGCAAGTTCCTGCCCGGTCGCACGCCGATGGATCTGTCGCGCGACGTCGTGTTCGGCCATGAGTTCTGCTGCGAGGTCCTCGACTACGGCCCGAACACGACGCGCAAGCTGAAGCCCGGGACGAAAGTGTGCTCGCTGCCGGCGCTGCTGACGCCGGAGGGCCCGAAGGGCATCGGCTATTCCAACGATTATCTCGGCGGCTATGCCGAGCAGATGCTGCTCAGCGAGCCGCTGCTGCTCGAAGTGCCGAACGGGCTTGCGGCCGAGCACGCCGCGCTCACCGAACCGCTTGCGGTCGGCGTGCATGCGGTGGCGATGGCCAACATCCAGGGCGGCGAGGTGCCGTTGGTGATCGGCTGCGGACCGGTCGGGCTGGCGGTGATCGCGGCGCTGAAGATCAGGGGGCTCGGACCGATCGTTGCTGCGGATTATTCGCCGGCGCGGCGACAGCTCGCCGAGAAGATGGGCGCCGATGTGGTGGTCGATCCCGCCAGGACGCAGCCCTATGCGAGCTGGGCCGAGCACGCCCAGATGACCGACGCAGAGAAGGCGGCGCGTCCGCCGATGCAGGCGCTGCTGCCGCCGTTGAAGCCCGCGCTGATCTTCGAATGCGTCGGCGTGCCCGGCGTGCTGCAGCAGGTGTTCGAGGGCGCCCCGCGCAGCGCCCGTGTCGTCGTGGTCGGCGTCTGCATGGAGACCGACAAGTCCGAGCCGATGCTCGGCATCATCAAGGAGCTCAACGTCCAATATGTGCTCGGCTACACGCCGGAGGAGTTTGCCTACTCGCTGCGCCTGATCGCGGAAGGCCAGGTCGACGCCGCCTCGCTGGTCACTGGCCGCGTCGGCATCGACGGTGTCGCGCAGGCGTTTGCCGATCTCGCGAATCCCGAGGCGCACACCAAGATCCTGGTCGAGCCGTGGCGCTGATTTGGCGTTGAACGCGGCGGTAAACTGACGGCGAGGGGCGCGGTTTGCATTTCGTGACGCCGAACCTATAGTTCGCTGTCTCGTATCGCACTGACAGCACGCACTCCATGCGAATTTCGATCATCACGGGAGGCGGCTCCGGCATCGGCGCCGCCGTCGCGCGCCGGCTCGCCGGCCCCGCTCAATCCCTGATGCTGCACGGACAGGGCGTCGAGGCCGCCGGCCTCGCGCGGCTGAATTCGGTCGCGGAGGAATGCCGCAGCAAGGGCGCGAAGGTCGAGGTGAGCACCGGCGATCTCGCCAAAGCCGGCGCCGGCACCGCGCTGGTCGCGGCAACGCGGGCCGCGTTCGGGCCGATCGACAGCATCGTGCACGCCGCAGGATTTGCCGACCGGCGCGAGTTCGCCAACCTGCCGCGCGCGGCGCTGGAGCGCGCCTTCGCGGTGATGGCGGCGGCCTTCCATGAAATCGCGGCGGCGGCGCTGTCCGACCTCACGCGCAGCGCGCACGGCCGGGTCGTTGCGGTGTCGAGCTTCGGGCCGCATCGCTTCGTGCCCGGCGCCACCTATCCGGGATCGGCCGCCGCGAAGGCCGCGCTCGAGGTGCTGGTGAAGTCGCTCGCGATCGAGCTCGCCGCGTCAGGCGCCACCGCCAATGCCGTGATGCCTGGCTACACCCGCAAGGATCCCGGCCTGTTCGGCGCGCTGGATACCGCGACCTGGGAGCGCGTCGCAAAGGCCAATCCGATGCAGCGGCTGGCCGAGGCCGACGAGGTCGCGGCCGTCGTCGCCTTCCTGCTGTCGCCGGAAGCAAGCCACGTCACTGGCGCGACGCTGCCGGTCGATGGCGGCCTGACCTTGATGTGACGCCATGAGCGAGGGCGAACCAACAGAGCAGGTCGATGTTGCGGTGCTCGGTGCCGGCATGGTCGGCGTCTCGGCGGGCCTCGCCGCGCAACAGCGCGGGCTCTCCGTCGTCGTCGTCGATCGCCGCGAGCCCGGCAGCGAAACCTCCTACGGCAATGCCGGCATCATCTCCTCGGGCTCGATCCTGCCGCTCAATACGCCGTCGCTGCTGAAGAACCTGCCGAAATATCTGACCAACGCGCATCCGGCGCTGCGCTGGAACATTGCGTGGGCGCTCGCCAATACCGGCTGGGTGATCCGCTTCCTCGCGGCGGCAACGCCGTCGCAGACCAAACCGCGCGCCGCCGCGCTGCATGGCCTGATCGGGACCTCGCTGAAGCTGCATCGCGACTGGATCGTGCAGGCCGGCGCCGGCCATCGCATCCGCGAAACCGGCTGGCTCAAGGCCTGGCGCAGCGACGGGCTCGCCGCCGCCCAGGCCGAGCAGGCAGCGCTCGCCGAGTTCGGCATCAGGAGCGAGGTGCTCGATCGTCAGGCGATCTCCGCGCTCGAGCCCAACATCATCCCTGCCTATAGCGTCGGCCTGCTGCACACGCAGACGGCATCGGTCGATTCACCTGGAGCTGTGGTCAAGGCCTACGCGCAGATGCTCGCCGCTGGCGGCGGCACGATCAGGCAATCCGGGATCCGGCGGATCGAGCCGCACGGCGACGGCTGGCGCGTGCAGCTCGCCGACGGCGAGATCGCTGCGCGCCATGTCGTGGTCGCGCTCGGGCCGTGGTCGGCCGAACTGCTGCGGCCGCTCGGCTACCGCGTGCCGCTGGCGTTCGAGCGCGGTTATCACCAGCATTTCGTGCCGAACCCGGCACGCAAATTGCTGCGGCCAATCCATGATGCTGAGGGCGGCTTTCTGATGACGCCGATGGAGCAGGGCGTTCGCGTCACCAGCGGCGTCGAGCTCACCGCGCGCGACGCGCCGTCGAATTTTTCGCAGCTCGAGGCGGTGGTGCCGATGGCGCGCAGCGTGGTCGAATTTGGCGATGCGGTCGGCGAGCGCTGGCGCGGCGCGCGGCCGACGCTGCCCGACAGCCTGCCGATGATCGGCGAGGCGCCGCGACATCGCGGGCTCTGGCTCGCCTTCGGCAACCAGCATATCGGCTTCACCACCGGCCCCGGAACGGGCGCCGCAATTGCGGCGATGATCGCGGGCGATGCGCCGCCGTTCGAGGTGAAGGCATTTTCGCCCGCCCGGTATATCGCGTGACTCGCGCGAGGCCGCCTGCAATGTTTGGCGATCAAGCGCGCGGCAACCGAGGGGCAGGATGAACTACGTCTGGGATTTCGGCATCCTTGCCAAGTACAGCCATCTGTTCTGGCTCGGGCTCGGCTGGACCATCGCCTACACCATCGGCACCATCATCCTCGGGACCTTGATCGGCCTGATCGTCGGCATGCTGCGGCTGCGGCGCATTCCGGTGATCGACTGGCTCCTGATCGCCTATATCGAGACATTCCGCTGCACGCCGCTGCTGGTGCAGATCATCTGGTTCTACTATGCGTTTCCGGTGGTGATCGGCGTCAACATCCCGGCGCATGTCGCAGCCGTCAGCGTGCTCTCGCTCTATGGCGGCGCATTCTATGCCGAGATCGTGCGCGGCTCGATCGAGAGCGTGCCGGTCGGGCAGTGGGACGCCGCGAAGGCGCTCGGCTTCCGCGGCTGGCGCCTGATGCGGCTCGTGATCCTGCCGCAGGCGCTGAAGCCGATGATGGCGCCCTATGTCAACCAGTCGGTCACGCAGCTCAAGAACACCTCGCTGGTCTCGATCATCGCGGTACCCGATCTCGTCTACAACGCGACCTTGATCAACGCCGACACCTACCGGCCGCTCGAGGTCTACACCATCGTGGCGCTGATCTATTTCGCGATCCTGTTCCCGTCGACGCTGGTGGCCAGGCGGTTGGAGCGCGGGCTAACCTACGACAAGGTGTGAGTTGCTTGACCTCTCCCGCTTGCAGGGGAGGGTCGGATCGCATCGTTAGATGCGATCCGGTAGGGAGCTCGCTCCATACATAGGGCGTCGCTTGTGGCGACACCCCCACCCCGGCCCTCCCCCGCAAGCGTAGGGCAATCGCATATGGCCGTTTGAGGTAATCGGAGTTCCCACAAACTCGTCATGCCCGGGCTTGTCCCGGGCATCCACGTCTTCGTTTCCACGCGAAGAACAGACGTGGATGGCCGGGACAAGCCCGGCCATGACGGCGCGGAAGAATCGGTTTATGCGATTGCCCTGCCCGCAAGCAGGAGAGGGAGATCACTGCCGTCTCGGCAATCGCCTCAAATACTCAACTCCACCGGCACATCCTCGGGCTTGACACCGGCGAGGCCGAGGCCCTCCACGAACCATTCGCGCATCTGGCCGATGCCGCGGTTGTAGTCGATCCACACCGACAGAAAATCGCGCCAGCGCTTGTCGGCTTCGCGCCGCACCGCCGTGCCGCTCGCGATCGTCACCGACGGCGAGGCCAGGATCTTGTAGGTGCCGAGGTTCGGGTTCTTGGCGATCGCGGTCAGCCCGAGCACCAGCGCGTTGACCACGCAATCGACGCGGCCCGACGACATTTCCAGCATCACCTCATCGCGCGACTTCAGCGACTTGATGGTGGCGTTCGGCGCAAAGCGGCGCGCCACCGCCTCGTTGGCCGAGCCGACGTCGACCGCGATCTTGACCTCGGGCTTGTTGATGTCGGCCCAGGTCTTGGCTTCCAGCCCCTTCCTCAGCATCGCGCCGAACGGATGCGGGAACACCAGATTAGTGAAATCGACCACCAGCGCGCGCTGCGGCGTCGGGTTGAGCGCGAAGCCGAGGTCGATCTTGTTGGCCTGCAGATCAAGGATTGAATTGCCGTAGGTCGACTCGACATATTCCAGCTTGACGTCGAGCAGTTTGGCCAGATCGTTGGCCATCTCGATCGAGAAGCCGGACCAGGTGCCCGAGGCGAGGTCCTTGTTGAAATAGGGCAGCTCGCCCGGCAGCACCGCGATCCGCAGCACCTTGTTGGCCCGGATGCGATCCAGCGTGTTGTCGGCTGGCGTCTGCGCCGAGGCCGGCGTTGCCATCGCGGCCGCGAGCGCCGCGCCGCTGCCTATCCCGAGCGCATAGCGCAGCGCGTCACGGCGATCTTCGGAGATTTTGATGTCGTCGGATTGAGTCAAGCGGGCCTCCCTGCACCAGATCGGGGGAAGCCTAGCGTCGGTATCCGGTGCCAGCAAGTGCGCGCGCCTGCACCATTGGTAGGCAAGGCGAGGGCGCGGTCGCCTACGTGCCGGACTTCACCTCTCCCGCTTGTGGGGGAGGTCGAATAAGCCGCGAACCGCGCCCTTAGGGGTTAGCAACGATAGGTCATGTTCGCCCCTGTGACCGAAGAAAAGAAAACGGCGGGGAAGCTCAGTTCGGCTACCCAATCGAGCACTTGGTTGTCTGTCTGGGTTTCTGGACTTGAAAGGTGTGGAAATTGAAAAAGCACCGTCCCGTGAATGTCCAAAAGAACGAGACGATCGATAACCCAAACATCACCGTCGTCGGTCGAGAAAAATTTTGCCAGCAATTCTGCTGTTCCGTCAGAACGAAGCCTGAGAGTGGGGCCGTTGTTCAGGGTGCCGTTCAAGAAGCCGGACAGCTTGCAATCGCCGTAACGAATGGGCGCGCTCCAACTGAGGTCAAGGGTTTGGATAGCATGTGTCGCAACACCCTTATAGCTTTCTGGCTGGTCGGTCGCCGAGCTTTTGCTTTCAAGATGTTCTTTCAACATAGCGTACGCCTCCTTCTAGCCCGCGAATTGCGAGCAACCTCTGGTTTAGAGGGAGGGCGCAAAAGGACCAGTGAGCTGCCTCACAATCTATTATCGCGATTTAGTGATCCTCCCCCGTAAGCGTAGGGCAATCGCATATGGCCGTTTGAGGCGATCGGAGTTCCCACAAACTCGTCATGCCCGGGCTTGTCCCGGGCATCCACGTCTTCGTTTCCACGCGAAGAAAAGACGTGGATGGCCGGGACAAGCCCGGCCATGACGGCGCGGAAGAATCGGTTCATTCCATATGCGATTGCCCTGCCCGTAAGCGGGGGAGGACAGAGCGTGCGCGCGCCCAGAATCAATATCGTCCGGGCACGTACATCTCCTGCGGGATCGGGCCGCGGTGATAGTCCGGGTTGCGCACCCGCGGCGGCAGCACCACCGGCTGGTGGGTGACCGCCTGATAGGGGATCTGGCTCAAGAGATGCGAGATGCAGTTGAGCCGGGCGCGCTTCTTGTCGACGGCGTCGACGATCCACCATGGCGAGTCGGGCAGGTGGGTGCGTTCCAGCATCGTTTCCTTGGCCTTGGTGTAGAGCTCCCAGCGGGTCCGCGCCTCGACGTCCATCGGGCTCAGCTTCCACTGCTTCAGCGGATCCTGGATCCGCATCGAGAAGCGGAACGCCTGTTCTTCGTCGGTGATCGAGAACCAGTATTTCAGGAGGACGGTGCCGGAGCGGATCAGCATGCGCTCGAATTCCGGCACCGAGTTGAAGAATTCCTCGTACTGCTCGTCGCTGCAGAACCCCATCACCTTCTCGACGCCGGCGCGGTTGTACCAGCTGCGGTCGAACAGCACGATCTCGCCGCCGGCCGGCAGATGCGAGACATAGCGCTGGAAGTACCATTGCGTGCGCTCGCGCTCGTTGGGCGCCGGCAGCGCCGCGATCCGGCAGACCCGCGGGTTGAGCCGCTGGGTGATGCGCTTGATCACGCCGCCCTTGCCGGCGGAATCGCGGCCCTCGAACAGCACGACGACCTTCTTCTTCTCGTGCTGCACCCAGTCCTGCAGCTTGACCAGCTCGCCCTGCAGCCGCAGCAATTCGCGGAAATAGAACTTGCGGTCGATCGACGGCCTGCCGGCGGCGCCGTCATGGTCGAGCTCGTCGAGCCTCATGTCGTCGAGCTCGAGCTCGAGTTCCTCGTCGAGGCTGTCGGCCATCTCCTGATGGATGCGGGCGCGCAAGGCTTCGGCTTCATCCCGGGAGGCTTCGTCGGTGAGGGCGGAGGTCGTCATGAAGGTCCGTCTTTCAGTGTGTTAGATGGATCGGACGGCAGCATTGACGGGCGATGTTACCCCTCTATGACAATGCCGTGACCGCTGTTTCACGCCGCCGGGCGGACTGTGCTAACAAGCCGACAAAACCAAAAAGGGAGATGTGCCGATGATTTCGCTCACGCCAAAAGACGTCCTGCCGGAGGACGGCACCGCTGGCACGCTGGTCGGGCGGGTCTGGTTGCCGCAGGCCGGCGGGCCGGCCGTCGTCGCGGTGCGGGCAGACGGCGTGTTCGACGTCACGGCGCGGTTCCCGACGGTGAGCGCGCTCTGCGAGGAAAGCGATCCCGCGGCCGCGCTGCGCGCCACGCGCGGCGAGCGGATCGGCGATTTCGAGGCGATCCTTGCCAACACCCCGCCCGACGGCCGCGACAAGGCCACGCCGCATCTGCTGGCGCCGGTCGATCTCCAGGTGCTGAAGGCCGCCGGCGTCACCTTCGCGATCTCGATGCTGGAGCGCGTGATCGAGGAGCGGGCGCGCGGCAATCCGTCCTCGGCGGACGCGATCCGCAAGGAGGTGGTGCGCCTGGTCGGCGACGATCTCTCCAAGCTGAAGCCCGGCTCCGAGCAGGCGATGAAACTGAAGCAGGTGCTGATAGATCAGAATGCCTGGAGCCAGTATCTCGAGGTCGGCATCGGTCCCGACGCCGAAGTGTTCACCAAGGCGCCGACGCTGTCCTCGGTCGGATCAGGCATGGATGCCGGGCTGCATCCGAAGTCGACCTGGAATAATCCGGAGCCGGAGGTCGTGCTGATCGTCTCCGCCGCCGGCAAGATCGTCGGCGCCGCGCTCGGTAACGACGTCAATCTGCGCGACTTCGAGGGGCGCTCGGCGCTGTTGCTGTCGAAGGCCAAGGACAACAACGCGTCCTGCGCGATCGGCCCGCTGCTCCGGCTGTTCGACCAGACCTTCTCGCTCGACGATGTCAGGAAGATGGATGTCGGCCTGACCGTGACTGGCGCAGACGGCTTCGTGCTCGAGGGCCATTCCTCGATCAGCAAGATCAGCCGCGACCCGACCGATCTGGTCGCCCAGACCATCGGCCCCGTGCATCAATATCCTGATGGATTTGCGCTGTTCCTCGGCACGATGTTCGCGCCGGTCAAGGATCGCGATGCCAAGGGCGAGGGCTTTACCCACAAGCGCGACGACATCGTGACCATCGCCGCGCCGCAGCTCGGCAAGCTGGTCAACCGGATGCGCAATAGCGACGAATGCGAGCCCTGGACCTTCGGCGTCGGTGCGCTGATGAAGAACCTCGCACAGCGCAAGGTGCTGTGAGGATCAGGACGGGACGGCGAGTCCACTACCTCGACCACTTCGTCGGCCGTGTGCGGCCTGTCGCGTGGCGGCAGGTCGGCGCTGAGTTGCGCCCGCAATCCGGTGACGTTCAGCCGCCTCTCGCAGCGCGTTGAACGACGATGATGGTGACTGTGCCGAAGCGTCGGCATTGTCGAACATGTTCAGAAACCTGCGCGGCAGATCGACCGTGTGGCGCAACTTAAGCGCGCTAAAACACGCGGAATTTGCCGCTTTTTCCTAGCTTTATGTGAACCAGTTCATCCTCGTTCGCGCCGGTCCGCTCCAGCATGTTGGCTCGACGCGAACAGAAGGAGTCGCGGACATGAGCGAGCAGCCATCAAACGGAATGCCGGATTGGCTCACCACCGATATGCTGGTCATTGCCGTCTCACTGGCCATCATCGTGATTGGGATATGGATCGCGCCGTAGCCTGGTTGTCGCGGCGAGGCCGTCCAGCCGGCCAGAGCGCCAGCGCCAATCACTGAGTTGCCCGACGGCGCAAGCCCCTTTTGCAAAACGGAACGAGATGCAAAACTCGGACGATTCATGTCCCGAGAATGCGAAGGTATGCTCACTGACAGCGCAACACACTCAGTGTCGTCCCTGCGAACAGGGACCCATAACCCCAAATGCAAATTGTTAAGCGATGCTGCAACGACGAGTCCCTCTCACAACAACTGCTGCGGCGTATGGGTCCCGGCCGCCGTGCGCAATTGCGCACTAGGCCGGGACGACACTGTGGGGTTGGTGTCATTCGATTGACCAACCAACGCCCTCACACCGGCAACGCTGTCGAATACTTCACCTGGCTCAGCGCAAAGCTCGACTCGATGGAGGCGATGCCGTCGAGCCGGGTCAGCTTGTTCTTCAGGAATGCCTCATAGGAGGAAAGGTCGGCGGCGACGACGCGCAGCAGATAGTCGCGGTTGCCGGTCATCAGGTAGCATTCGAGCACCTCGTCCCATTTCGAGATCGCGCGCGCGAAGCGGTTGAGGTCCTCCTCCTTCTGGCGTGCCAGCTTGATCGAGATGAAGACGGAGACGTGCAGCCCGATCGACTTCTGGTCGACGGTTGCGATGTAGCGAGAGATCACGCCGCGCTCCTCGAGCAGCTTGACCCGGCGGTGGCAAGGCGACACCGACAGCCCGACCTTGTCGGCGAGTTCCTGCATGGTCATGCGGCTGTCGGTCTGGAGCAGACTCAGGATCTTGCGGTCGATGGCATCGAGGGCAGGCATTGGGATGAACTCGTCAGTTGAAGTCGGATCGTGGGAATTTATCCCAATTTTTCCTGTGCTGTCGCGTGGAATTGAGATTTTCGCCGCCGCCTGCGGCAGTAACATTCCGGCATATCGCCCGGAGCATTGCCATGGGAATCGCGCCTGAACGCCTCGACATGCTGTCCGCCCTGGCCCGCAAGGTGCTGTGGCTGTCGTCGTGGACCATCCATCACGCCAATCACGTGCGGCCCTCTACCGACGGGTTGAAGGTCGGCGGCCACCAGGCCTCGTCGGCCTCGCTCGCCAACATCATGTCGGCGCTTTATTTCTCGGTGTTGCGTCCGCAGGACCGCGTTGCGGTGAAGCCGCATGCGAGCCCGGTGTTCCACGCCATCCAGTATCTGTTCGGCCACCAGACCCGCGACAAGCTGGAGAATTTTCGCGGCTACAAGGGCGCGCAGTCCTACCCCTCGCGCACCAAGGATAGCGACGACGTCGACTTCTCGACCGGCTCGGTCGGCCTCGGCGTCGCGCAGACGCTGTTCGCCTCGCTGGTGCAGGATTACGTCAAGGCGCACGGCTGGCTGAACGACCGGCCGGAGGGCCGGATGATCGCGCTGGTCGGCGACGCCGAGATGGACGAGGGCAACATCTTCGAGGCACTGCTCGAAGGCTGGAAGCACGGCCTGCGCAACACCTGGTGGGTGGTCGACTACAACAGGCAGTCGCTCGACGCCGTGGTGCGCGAGGGATTGTGGGCCAAGTTCGAGACCATGTTCCGCAACTTCGGCTGGGACGTGGTGATCGTGAAGTACGGCAAGCTGATGCTCGAGGCGTTCGCCGAGCCCGGCGGCGAGGCGCTGCGGCGCTGGATCGACAACTGCCCGAACCAAATGTACGCCGCGCTCTGCTTCCAGGGCGGCGCCGCGTTCCGCAAGCATCTGCGCGACGACATCGGCGACCAGGGCGAGGTGTCGGCGCTGATCGAGCGCCGCAGCGACGACGAGTTGCTGGCGCTGATGTCGAACCTCGGCGGCCACGACATGGCGAGCATGATCGAGGCCTTTGAAGCCGTCGACCACGACCGTCCGGTCTGCTTCATCGCCTACACCATCAAGGGCGTTGGGCTGCCGATGCAGGGCCACAAGGACAATCACGCCGGCCTGATGACGGTGGCGCAGATGGAGAAGTGGCGCGCCGCGCAGAACATCCGCCCCGGCCACGAGTGGGACAAGTTTGAGGGCCTGTCGCAGGAGCCTGCGGAGCTCGAGGCATTCCTCGCCGAGGCGCCGTTCAACCGCGAGGGGCGCCGCCGCCTGTCGGCGCCCGAAATCGATGTGCCGGAACGGCTGGCCTTCAAGGCCTCGGCGCAGATGTCGACGCAACAGGGTTTTGGTCTCGTGCTGCACGAGCTGGCGCGCGGCAATAGCGAACTCGCCTCGCGCATCGTCACCGCATCGCCCGATGTCACCGTGTCGACCAATCTCGGCGCCTGGGTCAACCGCCGCGGCCTGTTCGCGAAGGCGGAGAACCACGACCTGTTCCGGCAGGAGAAGATCCCGTCCGCCTACACCTGGGAATATTCGCCGAAGGGACAGCATCTCGAGCTCGGCATCGCCGAGATGAATCTGTTCATCATGCTGTCGGCGCTCGGCCTGTCGCACCAGATCAACGGCGCGCGGCTGTTGCCGGTCGGCACGCTGTACGATCCCTTCATCGAACGCGGTCTCGATGCGCTGAACTACGCCTGCTACCAGGATGCCCGCTTCATGGTGGCGGCGACGCCGTCGGGCATCTCGCTGGCGCCGGAAGGCGGCGCGCATCAGTCGATCAAGACGCCTTTGATCGGGATCGGGCAGGACGGGCTCGCCTCGTTCGATCCGGCCTTCGTCGATGAACTTGCCGTGATCATGGGCTGGGGGTTCGGCCACATGCAGCGCGAGGGCGCCGAGGGTGGTTCGGTTTACTTGCGACTCTCGACCCGGACGCTGGAGCAGCCGCAACGGATCATGACCCCGGACCTGCAGCGCGACATCACCGACGGCGCCTACTGGATGCGCAAGCCGGGTCCGAACTGCGACATCGTCATTGCGTATACCGGCACCGTCGCGCCGGAGGCGATCGAGGCGGTCGGCCTGATCGGCGAGAGCCACCGCGACGTCGGTCTGCTGGCGGTCACCTCCGCCGACCGGCTCTATGCGGGTTGGTCCGCCGCGCGGAATTTGCGCCGCGACCGCCGCGGCGCGCAGCATTTGAGTCATATCGAGCGCATGCTGGCGCCGCTCGGCCGAGACTGCGGCATTGTGACAGTGATCGACGGCCATCCGGCAACGCTCGGCTGGCTCGGCAGCGTGCGCGGCCACCGCGTCGAGGCGCTCGGTGTCGAGCATTTCGGCCAGACCGGCACGATCGGCGACCTCTACCGCCACTATGGCATCGACGCCAATGCCATCATCGACGCGGCGGAAAGCGTCTCGGTCGGCGCCCCGGTGCGGCATCGCAAGATGGCGGTGTAGCATCACCGGAAGGGGAGTGCGAAGGAGCCTTGCCACACGTGCGGCTCGGCCCTTATATCTCGCGGACGCGCACGAGCCGCGTCCCGCATATGGCGGGTTCAATTCGCCGGGCTTTCGTGCAAGGATGCCTGCCGAACGCTTTCGTTCCCCATTCCATACGCCCCGTACAAGAGGTTTCCGATGGTCAATCGCATGCAATTCTACATCGACGGCGCCTGGGTCGATCCCGTCGTCAAAGGCAAGTCCACCCCGGTCGTCAATCCCGCGACCGAAGAAGCGATGTATGAGATTGCGCTCGGCTCCAAGGCCGATGTCGACAAGGCAGTCGCCGCCGCCAAGCGCGCCTTCGAGACCTTTTCCCGGACCAGCCGCGAGGAGCGCGTCGCGCTGCTCACCAAGATCGTCGAGGTCTACAAGGGCCGCATGAAGGAGATCGGCGCCGCCGTCTCCGACGAAATGGGCGCTCCGCTGCCGATGGCCGAGAAGCTGCAGGCCGGCGCCGGCCTCGGCCACCTCATGAACACTCTCGAAGTGCTGAAGAAGTACGAGTTCGAGGAGACCATGGGCACCGCCGTGATCGTGCGCGAGCCGGTCGGCGTCGTCGGCATGATCACCCCCTGGAACTGGCCGCTCAACCAGATCGCCTGCAAGGTTGCGCCCGCGCTCGCCGCCGGTTGCACCATGATCCTGAAGCCGTCGGAGTTCACCCCGACCTCGGCGCTGATCTTCGCGGAAATCCTCCATGAAGCCGGCGTGCCGAAGGGCGTGTTCAACCTCCTCAACGGCCTCGGCCCGGAGGTGGGTGCCGCGATGAGCGAGCACCCGGACATCGACATGATCTCGTTCACCGGTTCGACCCGCGCAGGCGTCGACGTCGCCAAGCGTGCGGCGCCGACCGTGAAGCGCGTCAGCCAGGAGCTCGGCGGCAAGTCGCCGAACGTGATCCTCGACGGTGCCGACCTGACCAAGGCGGTGACCGGCGGCGTGATGCACATGTTCAACAACTCGGGCCAGTCCTGCAACGCGCCGTCGCGCATGATCGTGCCGCTCTCCAAGATGAAGGAAGTGGCCGCCATCGCGAAGGGCGTCGCCGACAAGACCAAGGCCGGCGATCCGCGTGCCGACGGCACCACGATCGGTCCGGTGGTCAACCGCGGCCAGTGGGACAAGATCCAGGCGCTGATCCAGAAGGGCATCGACGAGGGCGCAACGCTCGTCGCCGGCGGCCCGGGCCTGCCCGAGGGTGTCAACAAAGGCTTCTATGTCCGTCCGACCATCTTCGCCGACGTCACCAACGACATGACGATCGCCCGCGAAGAGATCTTCGGACCGGTGCTGACCATCCTCGGCGCCAAGGACGAAGCCGACGCGGTGAAGATCGCCAACGACACGCCGTATGGTCTCGCCGGTTACGTCTCCGCCGACACCGTGGAAACCGCGCGCCGCGTCGGCCGCCAGATCCGCGCCGGCAACGTCAACCTGCAGGGCGTGCCGAACGAGCGCACCGCGCCGTTCGGTGGCTACAAGCAGTCCGGCAACGGCCGCGAATGGGGCCGCTACGGTCTGGAAGAATATCTCGAGGCCAAGGCGGTTGCCGGCTACAACGCCGCTTAAGCCGAGCCACGAGAGACGCGACTTTTGGCGCCGGGGCAGGCAACTGCTCCGGCGTCAGCCATTTTGGGGCGCAAGGTCTTGAAGGGTGCGAATCTTGCGAAGATGAAGGTTGCAGTCTCGCCGTCATTGCGAGCGAAGCGAAGCAATCCATCTCTCCTCACGGGCGGACAGATGGATTGCTTCGTCGCTTCGCTCCTCGCAATGACGGCCGGGCTAGCCGCCGAGCGCGCCTTGGGTGTTGACGTAGAGCGCATAGATCGACTGGCTCGCCGCCATGAACAGGCGGTTGCGCTTGACACCGCCGAAGCAGAGGTTGGCGCAGCGCTCCGGCAGCGCGATGCGGCCGATCATGACGCCGTCGGGCGCGAACACGACGACGCCGTCGAGTTCGGGATCACCCATGCCCCAGCCGCACCACAGATTGCCGTCGATGTCGCAGCGCATGCCGTCGGGCGTGCCCGGGCCGGCGTCGATGAAGACGCGCTTGTTGGAGATCGTCTTGCCGTCGGCTGCGACGTCATAGGCGAGGATCTTGCGGTTCGGCTCGCCGCGGGATTCCACGACGTAGAGGATCTTCTCGTCCGGCGAGAAGCACAGCCCGTTCGGCCCCAGCACGCCCTCGGCGACGATGGTGGCCTCGCGGGTTGCGGGATCGAGCCGGTAGACGTTGGGCTCGATCTCGGGATCGGCCTTGTAGCCTTCGTAGTTGCCGAGCAGGCCGAAGATCGGATCGGTGAACCAGATCGAGCCGTCGGATTTCACCACGACATCGTTCGGCGAGTTCAGCCGTTTGCCGCCGAAGGAATCGATCAGCACCGTAATCGATCCGTCATATTCGGTGCGCACCACGCGGCGGCCGCCATGCTCGCAGGTGATCAGCCGGCCCTGGCGATCGCGGGTGTTGCCGTTGGCGAAGTTCGACGGCTTGCGGAAGATGCTGACCGCGCCGGTCTCTTCCTCCCATTTGAGGATGCGCTGGTTCGGGATGTCGCTGCACAACAGATAGCGGCCGTCGCCGAACCACACCGGACCTTCGGCCCAGCGCAGGCCGGTCGCGATGCGTTCGACGGCGGAGAGTTTCAGCCAGTATTTCTCGAAGCGCGGGTCGAGCGCGCGGATCGCGGGATCGGGATAGCAGGTCGCGGGACGCCAGCCGGCGGAATGAACATCGGACATTTGCTGTTCTCGTTGTTGTGTTTCGATGGTGTTTCCTTGAGCGCCTGGTTTGCTATCATTGTCGGCCTGTGACCGCAATTCGATCGCAGCAATCAGGAAAGAAGAGGGACGGCATGCCACGCATATTGATGACCGGCGCATCGGGGGGAATCGGAACGAGCCTGCGCAAGCTGCTGCCGCCGATCTATCCGGATCTCCTGCTGAGCGATATCAAGCAGCCCTCCGATCTCGGCAACAACGAAAAGTTCAAGGCCGCCGATCTCGCCGACCTCGCACAGGTCGAGGCGATCTGCGAGGGCGTCGACGGCATCCTGCATTTCGGCGGCTATTCGGTCGAAGGACCCTGGGACACGGTCCTGCAGTCCAACATCATCGGCTGCTACAATCTGTTCGAGGCGGCGCGCAAAAAGGGCGTCAAGCGCGTGATCTTCGCCTCGTCCAACCACGCGGTCGGGTTTTATCCGCGTCATCACCGCATCGGCACCGACGTCACCGCGCGGCCGGACAGTCGCTACGGTGTGAGCAAGGTGTTCGGCGAAGGCGTCGGCGCGCTCTATGCCGACAAGCACGGCATCAAGGTCACGTGCCTCCGGATCGGCAATTTCGGCGAGGCGCCGCTCGACCACCGCAGGCTCTCGATCTGGCTCAAGCCGGAAGACCTCGTCCAGCTCTGCCGCATCGGGCTCGAGCATCCCGACATCCATTTCGAGGTGCTGTACGGCGCGTCCTACAATGAGCGCTCGTGGTGGGACAATCACCGCGCCTACGATCTCGGCTATCGCCCGACCGGAAGGGCTGAGGATTTCCGCGAGCACGCGATGGCCGAGCAGGCCAAGCTGCCGCCGGATCCGGTTGGCGACTATTACCAGGGCGGCGCGTTCTGCAGCATGGAGTTCGACGGCGACAAGGAGCGGGTGATCGACTGGAAGAAGTGATCAATCCTCGCATTGCGGCAGTTGCTTCACGGATTCGGTGTGCTGCTGCGCGTCCTTCGAACCTTGCCCCGATGTCTTGGGCGGGCTGCCGGGCCCGTCAAAGGTCTCGGCGAAGTGCGTGAGGGGAAAGGCGAGGCTGATGGTCTGCCCGGTGAGGTTCTTGGCTTCGACGGCGATGGTCTGCGCGTGCTTCAGCCGCTCGATCATTTCGCCATCGGCCTCGAGCGTGCCGCCGCAGCCGAGCGTGTAGCAATGCGGCTTGGCGATCCGGATCGGCTCGTCCTGATCGATGCGGAGGCTGATCGTACCCTCCAGCATGGTCCGCGTTCCGACGTTGGCGCTCACGATCGCGCGCTTGCTGCTCTGCGGCGAGACGCTGAGCGTGCCGCCCGACGGCACGCATTGGCCGCGCGCAGCCGCAGCGACGAAGCAGCTCGCCTCTGTCAGGCAGGTCTTGGCCCAGGGCTCGTAGGTGAGCTGCGTCGCGCGCGGATCGGCCGCTTCGCCGACGCCGCCGAGCGCCAGCTGCACGGCCAGCGATCCAAGGAATATAGCCACATAGCGCATCGCCGTCTCCTTCACGAGGAGGCCGCGTATCGCGCTATTGCGGCTTTTTGTCGTTGGAGATGCGGACGAGATAATCCGCCTTGCTGTACTGCATGTGATCGACGCAGAGCTGCGCCAGCGCCCAGCTGTCGCGGCCCTTCAAGAGCTCGATCATCAATTCGTGCTGGCGGCGCGACAGCGCGAGGCCCTCGCTGTCGGCGAGATTCTTGGCGCGCATCGGCAGCGTCAGGTTCATGTAGTCCTGCAGCGAGCGGACCAGGTAGGGATTGCCGCAGGCGGAGAACAGCGCGAGGTGGAACGCATCGTTGGTCTCGTGAATGCCGCGCATGTCCTGCGCCTCGGCCTTGATGCAGTAATGCCGTTGCAGTTCGCTCAATTGATCGATCAGGCTTTGCGGCGCGGGCAGCGCGATCATCAGCGCAGCCTGGCGCGTCAGCATCTCGCGCACCTCATAGATCTGCCGCACTTCCTCGGCCGAATAGAACCGCACCGTAGCGCCGACATTCTTCTCGCGCAGCACGATGCCCTGGCGCTCGAGCTGGAACAGCGCCTGGCGGACGAAATGCCGGCTCGCACCGTAGCGCTGCATCAGGTTATCCTCGACCAGCCGCAAACCGGGCGCGAAGCGGCCGAAGATGATGTCCTCCTCCAGCCGGCGGATCACCTCCGCTTGTTCCTCCTCGCGCGAGGGGGCCTGGAGTTCGGGCAATGTGGGCTCGGCTGTCATGCGCTCTCGGCTTTGGATCGGTGCCTGAGGTCAGCATAGCGCCACGGTTATTGTCAATAATGGGGGCGATTTTGCCGCAGACCAGCCACCCGCCGCGACCGGATTATCTCATATTGACAATAATTCGTGCCGCTCCTTAAGTGCGGCCGAACAACCACGGGACGAGAAGAAAATGGCCGACGGACTTCGCAAGGGACTGACAAGCTATGGTGACGCCGGCTTCTCGCTGTTCCTGCGCAAGGCGTTCATCAAGGCGATGGGCTATTCTGACGATGCGCTCAATCGCCCGATCGTCGGCATCACCAACACCTACAGCGACTACAATCCCTGCCACGGCAACGTGCCTGACATCATCGAGGCCGTGAAGCGCGGCGTGATGCTGTCGGGCGCGATGCCGTTCGTGTTCCCGACCATCTCGATCGCCGAGAGCTTTGCGCATCCGACCTCGATGTATCTGCGCAACCTGATGGCGATGGATACCGAGGAGATGATCCGCGCCCAGCCGATGGATGCGGTGATTGTGATCGGCGGTTGCGACAAGACCTTGCCGGCGCAGATCATGGCCGCGATCAGCGCCGATCTGCCGACGGTGGTGATTCCGGTCGGGCCCATGGTCGTCGGCCATCACAAGGGCGAGGTGCTCGGCGCCTGCACCGACTGCCGCCGGCTGTGGGGCAAGTATCGCGCCGGCGAGATCGACGACAACGAGATCGAGGCGGTGAACGGCCGCCTTGCGCCGTCGGTCGGCACCTGCATGGTGATGGGCACCGCCTCCACCATGGCCTGCATCACCGAGGCGCTCGGCCTGTCGCTGCCGATGAGCGCGACGATCCCGGCGCCCCATGCCGAACGCTTCCGTTCCGCCGAGGCCAGCGGCCGCATCGCCGCCGAGATGGCGAAGACCAAGGGACCGAAGCCGAGCGAGATCCTGACGCCATCCTCGTTCCGCAACGCCCAGGTCGTCATGCAGGCGATCGGCGGCTCGACCAACGGGCTGATCCACCTCACGGCGATCGCCAACCGCTCGCCGCACAAGATCGACCTCGAGGCGTTCGACAAGCTCGGCCGCGAGGTCCCCGTGCTGGTCGACCTCAAGCCGTCGGGCGAACACTACATGGAGCATTTCCATCACGCCGGTGGCGTGCCGAAGCTGATGGCGCAGCTCGGCGACCTGATCGATCTCGATGCCAAGACCATCACCGGCCAGACCTTGCGCGAGGTCGTCGCCAATGCCGAGGATGTGCCGGGGCAGGACGCGATCCGCTCCAAGGCGAACCCGATCAAATCCGAAGGCGCGATGGCGATCCTGCACGGCAATCTCGCGCCGCGCGGTGCGGTGATCAAGCAGTCGGCGGCGAGCCCGAAACTATTGCAGCACACCGGCCGCGCCGTGGTGTTCGAATCGGTCGAGGACATGACGCTGCGGGTCGACGATCCCGCGCTCGATGTCACCGCCGACGACGTGCTGGTGTTGCGCAATGCCGGCCCGAAGGGCGCGCCGGGCATGCCGGAGGCGGGTTACCTGCCGATCCCGAAGAAACTCGCGCGCGCCGGCGTGAAGGACATGGTCCGCATCTCCGATGCGCGGATGAGCGGCACCGCGTTCGGCACCATCGTGCTGCACATCACGCCGGAATCCGCCGTCGGCGGTCCGCTCGGGCTGGTGCGGAACGGCGACATGATCCGGCTCGATGTCGCCAAGCGCAGCATCGATCTTTTGGTCGACGAGGCCGAATTGCAGAAGCGCCGCGACGCGCTCGCGCCGGCCGGTACGCCCGACTGGGCCAAGCGCGGCTACGCGCATCTCTTCAACGACACCATCCTGCAGGCCGACGAGGGCTGCGATTTCGACTTCATGCGCGCCAAGGGCAAGTAGCAAGTCGCCGGTGTCGTTCGGCCCGGCGGTCGAATTGTCGATAATTTCTGCGTTGCGGCACTCAATGATACCCGCAGGCGGCTCGTTTCTCCTGTTTTATTGACAATCCAGCGCGACTGGTGGGATGATCCCCTCAATCAAGAACAGGGGGAACGTTGCGATGGGCTATTCAGCCAGGATCGTCGGGATTGTCATGGCCGCGGCAGCGCTGCTGCTGTCCGCGGGCGCCGGCGCGCAGGAGGTAAAGCACTTCCGCTTCGCGCACGATCAGCAGCTCAATACCGGTTATAGCGTCGCCTACGACATGTTCTCCGCCAAGCTCAAGGAATTGAGCAAGGGGACCATGATCGTCGACCAGTATCCCGGTGCGCAGCTCGGCCAGGAGCCGCAGCTGCTGCAGCTTGTGAAATCCGGAGACATTGAATTCGCCATCATCTCGTCTGCGAACACTGCAACCATCTCGCCGCAGGCCGGTGTGATGTCGCTGCACTTCCTGTTCCGCGACGCCAACCACGTGGTCAAGGCGCTTGCCGATCCGAAGGTGATCGATGCGATCAAGGCTATGATCGACGACACGTCGCAAGGCCTTCATGTCATCGCGACGGGCAGCCAAGGTGTGAGAAGCATCTATGCGAGGAAGGAAATCCACAACGTCGGCGACCTCAAGGGTGTAAAGATTCGCGTTCAGGCGACGGCTACGGAAGACACGATCTTCCCGGCTTACGCGGCGCAAACCGTCCATATGCCGTTCGGCAGCGTGTACACGTCATTGCAGACCGGCGTCGTCGATGCGGCGGAAAACAGCGTGAACGTTTACCTCGTCAATAAGCACTACGAAGTCGCGCCGGTGCTCTCGATGACCGAGCACGAGGCCAACAATGCGCTGCTGTTCGTCAGCGACAAGCTGTGGCAGAGCCTCTCAGCCGAGCAGAAGACCTGGGTGACGACGGCGGCCGCCGAGGTCAGCGCCAAGGAGCCGGCGAAGGCGTTCGAATTGGAGAAGAACGCGGCTGCAAAACTGAAATCGTTCGGCGTCAAGGTGGTCGAGGATGTGGACAAGAAGAGCTTTACCGCGATCGCCGATCCCTATCTCGACAAGCTCGCCAAGGACCTCGGGCCGCATGCGGAGAAGATCAAGAATTTGATCCGCGCGATCAACTAGCCCGGGTCGACGGGGAGCGCGAGCATGGCCATCGCCGACACACTGGTGCTGCAACGGCAGCGGCATCTGAAATGGCGGGCGCTCGACCGGCTCGAGCTGATCCTGATGATGCTGTGCGGCTTGCTGTGCTTCGGCTTCTCGCTGTCGGTGACCGCCGATATCGTCACCCGCACCATCGGTCATCCCTGGCTGTGGCTGCAGGAGGTGACCTCGACGCTGTTCATCTACGCGATCTTCATCGGGGCCGCGGTCGCGACACGGCGCAACGACCATCTCTATCTCACCGCGATCTCCGAAGCGCTGCATGGCAGGTCGCGGCTGTTCGTCGAGATCGTCATCCGTCTGGTGGTGCTGGGCGTCGCCTTCTGCCTGGTCTGGTACGGCTATCAAAATTACCTGCGAGGCTTCGGCAGCTTCCGCCTGCCGTCGGGT
The DNA here is from genome assembly GCF_020194035.1 of Bradyrhizobium sp. BRP56. Taxonomy (NCBI): domain Bacteria; kingdom Pseudomonadati; phylum Pseudomonadota; class Alphaproteobacteria; order Hyphomicrobiales; family Nitrobacteraceae; genus Bradyrhizobium; species Bradyrhizobium sp. BRP56. The sequence goes on along the minus strand of NZ_JADYVV010000016.1, from coordinate 117,775 downwards.
ACGCCGATCGCCTCGCTCTATGCGGTGATCCCGCTGTCTGGCATCCTGATCGGCCTGTTCACGGTCGAGCAGCTCGTCAACGGGATCCGCAATGGCTTCGACCATCCGGAGCCGCCGGATGACGACCTTCCGATTCCTGCGATCGATACCCGCGCGACGACGGGAGTGCAGCCGTGAGCGCACCGGTTGTGCTTGCGCTGATGTCGTTCTGCTTCCTGTTCTTCGGCTATCTCGGCGTGCCCGTGCCGTTCTCGCTGATGGCCGGCGTGTTCGTCGGCGCAGTGCTATCAGACGTCTCGCTGGCGGCGATCATCCAGAAGATCTTCGACGGCGTCGATTCCGAGGCGCTGCTTGCGATCCCGTTCTTCTTGCTGGTCGGCGAGCTCATGAGCTCCGCAAATGTCGTGGTCCGCATCGCCAATCTCTCGGTCTCGCTGGTCGGCCATATCAGGGGCGGGCTATCGCAGGTCGTCGTCGTCTTCAGCATGTTCTTCTCGGAGATGTCCGGCTCGACCACCGCCGACGTCGCGGTCATGAGCCGGGCGCTCGGCGGGCCGATGCGGCGGGAAGGGTACGAGCCGGCCTTCATCGCCGCGATCATCGCCTCGGCGTCGACGATCGCAGCGCTGGTGCCGCCGAGCATCACGGCGGTGGTCTATGGCGCGGTCGGCAATGTCTCGATCGCCGGGCTGTTCATGGCCGGCGTGGTCCCTGGGCTGATGATCGGCTTCGGGCTGATGATCTACTGCTACTTCTTCGGTCCCTCGGGCCTGCGCAAGCCGCGTGCGCCGCTGCGCCAGGTTGCGTTCGCCGCCGGTGACGCGGCGCTGCCGATGATGATCCCGGTGATCCTGCTGGGCGGCATCCTGACCGGCTGGTTCACGCCGACCGAGGCCGGCGTGGTCGCGGTCGCCTACATCATCGTCGTGGTGATCCCGGCGCTGAACCGCGGGCACCTGAAGAAGATCCCGTATGATTTCTGCCTCGCCGGCCTGATCTTCTCGCTGCCGCTGATCACGATCGGCGCGGCGAACGCGTTCGGCTGGATGCTGGCCTATCTGCGCGGCGCGATCTACATCGCCGACTGGATCACCTCGATCGCCGGTAACGACCCGCACCTCATCATGCTCTTGATGGTGTTGCTGTTCACCGTGGTCGGCGACTTCATCGAGCCGGTGCCGACCATCATCATCTTCATGCCGCTGGTCAACGCCTTGACCCAGGCCGGCGACATCAATGGCGTGCATATGGGCGTGGTGCTGATCGCAACGCTGGCATTCGGCCTGATCACGCCGCCCTACGGGCTCGTGCTGCTGATGGCCTCGAAATTCGTCGGCATCAGTTTTGCAAAAGCGTTGCGGGCGGCGCTACCGATCTATGTCGTGTTCCTGGTCACGATCTGCTTCACGATCTATTTTCCGAAGGTCGTGCTGTGGCTGCCCAAGCAGGTGATCCCGGAATCGGTCGGCTGCTTCAAGGCACCCGGCGGCACGGGGTACATTTGCCCGAACTAGCCAAACCTCTACTTCGACTTGCTGGTGAACTTCTTCACGGCGACGCGGAAATCATCGGTATGCATCGCCGTGATGATCTTGTGTTCCTCGGCGTCGAGCTGCTGCTTGGTCGGCGTGGTGGCGGCCTGATAGACCAGTGATTTGGTCCCCGCGATCGCGGCGGGCGGATTTTGCGCCAGACGCTCGGCGAGCTGCCGCGTCGCCGCCTTCAGCTCGGCCGCGGGGACGGTCTTGACGACGAGACCCCATTCATAGGCCTGCTGCGCGGTGAACCCATCCTCGGCGAGGAAAATCTGCAGCGCGCGGCGGGTACCGACCGTGCCGACGATGCCGACCGTGCTGCCGCCATCCGGCGACACGCCGATCTTGGCATAGGCGGGCGTGAAGCGGGCATCCTCTGCGGCGATACACAGGTCGGTCACGAACGCGAGGCCCATGCCGGCTCCGGCCGCCGAACCATGCACGCTGGATAGCACGATCTTCGGCATCCGCCGGACCGTCTCGATGAAGGCATGGTAGTGGTGAAGCATCTCGCCGACCACGGGGGCGACATTGTTGGCTTCGGTCGCGGCGCCGATGGTCTGCAAATCGCCACCGGCGCAGAAGGCGCGGCCTTCGCCCTCGATGACCAGTACGCGAACGTCCTTGTTGGCTTCGACCTCGGCGCTAAGCTGCTCGAGCTTCTTGGCAATCGTCATGTCGATCGAGTTGAACGCGGCCGGCCGGTTCAGTGTGATGGTTGCGATGGCGCCGTCGATGCGGAGCAAAGCGGGGTCGGTGGCGGAGGGGGCGGGTGCTGGCATATTGAAGACCTTGGGCTAGTTGGTTCCGGACATTTAAGGCCTTGTCGGGAGCCGTGGCAATCCGGCCCGGCGCCCGGGGGGCCGCGGGTGCGCCCAGAATCGCCTGGGACCCCCTTGCATCGGTACGAGCCATGAGGCCAAATGGCATGCGCCTTCGGTACGCAGACACGAGCGCTGTGGGGACGGGGCAAGCAAGCTAACATCGACAAGAGGAAACGGCATGGGTCACTCCTGCTCGCGCGTATTTGGGTTGTTCCGATGACAGGCTCGGTCATCATCGTCGGCGCCGGACACGCCGGCTTCCAGCTCGCGGCGTCGCTGCGCCAGGCCGGCTTCGCCGAGCGCATCGTCCTGATCAATGACGAAGGCCATTTGCCGTATCAGCGGCCGCCGCTGTCGAAGGCCTATCTGAAAGGGACCGGCGGGCCCGAGAGCCTGATGTTCCGGCCCGACAAGTTCTACCAGGACAACAAGATCGAGCTGATCACCGATCGCGCCCATGCGATCGACCGCAATGCGCGGAAGGTAGCGCTCGCCTCCGGCGCGTCGCTCGATTACGGACACCTGGTGTTCGCCACCGGCGCGCGGAACCGGCTGCTGGATATCCCCAACGCCAAGCTCGACGCAGTCCGCTACCTGCGCATTCTGGATGAGAGCCAGGCGCTGCGCGACTTGATCGCGCCCGGCATGCGCGTCGTCGTGATCGGCGCGGGCTTCATCGGGCTCGAATTCGCCGCCACCGCGCGGGCCAAGGGCCTCGAGGTCGACGTGGTCGAACTCGCCTCCCGTGTGATGGCGCGGGCGGTGACCGCGGAGATTTCCGAGTTCTCGCAATCCCGCCACAACGCGGCCGGCATCCGGCTTCACCTCGGGGTACAGGTCACGGCGATCGAGGCCGATGGCGGCAAGGTTACCGGCGTCAGCCTGAGCAACGGCACGCATATCCCGGCCGATCTCGTCGTGGTCGGTGTCGGCGTGCTGCCGAATGTCGAGCTTGCGGCGGAGGCCGGGCTGCCGGTGGCATCCGGCATCATCGTCGACGAGCATCTGTTGACTGCCGATCCGAATGTCTCCGCGATCGGCGATTGCGCGCTCTACACCAGCAAACGCTTCGGCGGGTCGCTGCGGCTGGAGTCGGTGCAGAATGCGACCGACCATGCGCGCTGCGTGGCGTCGCGGCTGACCGGCAAGACCGAGGTCTATGACGGTCTGCCGTGGTTCTGGAGCGACCAGGGCCCCGACAAGCTGCAGATGGCGGGTCTCACCACCGGCTACGACCGCGTCGTGGTGCGCGGCGACCGCGCGCAGGGCGCGTTCTCGGCGTTCTGCTATCGCGGCGACAAACTGCTCGGCATCGAGTCGGTTAACCGCGCCGGCGATCACATGTTCGGCCGCAGGCTGCTCGGCGCCGGCGGCTCGATCACGCCGGAGCAGGCGGCGGATGCGAGCTTCGACCTGAAGAGCGCGCTGGCGCAAATATAAGCAAGCGTCGTCCCGGCGAAAGCCGGGACCCATACTCCGCGGCAGTCGTTGGCGGAGACGAACGCAGTTGCCGCGCGTGTGCCCCCAAACTGTGGCCGGTGGTTATGGGTCCCGGCCTTCGCCGGGACGACTTGGGGAGAGAGCGTCCTCCACCTCATCCGCCGTCGGCATCGACGGCGCGGCTCCCATCCGTTGCACGCAAATCGAGGCGGCGGCGTTGGCGTAGGCCAGCGCGTCGCCGAGCGGCTTGCCGATGGCGAGCTGTGAGGCGAGGGCGCCGACGAAGCAATCGCCGGCGCCTGTGGTGTCGACCGCCTTCACCTCGCGTCCCGGCACGAGCCGCGGCTGGTTGTCGACCAGCGCCAGCACGCCGCGCTTTCCGAGCGTGACGCAGACGATCCTGCCTTGCCCCAACGCCCGGGCCGCCTCGGAGAAGCGCTCCGGCGTGTCGCTGTCGCGCAGCCCCGTGCCAGTCAGGTAGCCGAGTTCGGTCTCGTTCAGAACGAGGATGTCGACGAGATCGAGCAGAGCCTTGTCGGCCTGTTTTGCCGGTGCCGGATTGAGGATCGTGGTGGCGCCGACGGCGCGGGCGCGTCGGAAGAAGGCAGCGATCGCCGGCAGCGGGATCTCGAACTGGCTGACCGCGACGTCACCCCTCGCGAGGACGAGGGCCGCGACATCATCGGCCTCGACCAGCCCGTTGGCGCCCGGCACGACGACGATCGTGTTGTCGGCGTTGGCTAGCGTGATGATCGCCGTGCCTGAATGCGTGCCGTCGGTGTCCTTGACGAAGGTGAGATCGACGCCTTGCGCGGCAAGGAACGTTCGCAGCTCCTTGCCGAATGCATCGGTGCCGAGCCGGCCGATCAGCGCGGTCGGTATGCCGAGCTTGGCCGAAGTCACCGCCTGGTTGGCGCCCTTGCCGCCGGGAAAATAGAGCACGGCCTCGCCTGCCACGGTTTCGCCGATCCGCGGATGGCGCTCGGCGGTCGCCACCACGTCCATATTGATGCTGCCGGCGACGAAGACGCGCCCCATGGCCTAGCCCCATTCACCCCTATCAAGCCTCGGCGCGAAACTCCTGCTTGACCGCCGCGATATCCGCCAGCGTCGGCAGGCCGGCCTCGTTGCCGAGCTTCTGGATCTTGAAGGTCGAGGCTGCGCGCGCGAACTTGAAGTGCTCATGCCAGCCTTTGCTCGGGTTTGAAAGGTAGGAGTAGATGTAGGCGCCGTGGAAGACGTCGCCGGCGCCGTTGGTATCGATCACACGCGCGCGCGGGATCGGGAAGGCCGGCAGCGTGCGCACTGTGCCGGCCTCGTCATACCAGAGCAGGCCGCGCTCGCCCATGGTGACGCCGCCGACCTTGCAGCCGCGACCCTTGAGATAGTCGAGCATCTGCTCCGGCGTCTTGTCCATCTGCTCGCACAGGCGTTCGGCGACGATCGCAATGTCGATGAATGCGAGCAGCTCGTGGGTGTTGGTGCGCAGGCCGCCGCCGTCGAGCGAGGTCAGGATGCCATCCTCGCGGCACAGCTTCGCATAATGGATCGCGGCGTCCGGCTGGTGGCCGTCGATGTGCAGCGCACGGCAGCCCTTGATGTTCAGCAGCGGAAAGGGGTGGATGTGCTGGTCATCGCGGCAGCGGACGATGGCGCGCTTGCCGTCGTTCGGCATGATGAAGGACAGCGAGGAGGAGTTGACCTTGCGGGGGTGGAACGAGATGCCGTACCTGTCGGCCATGTCCCAAAACATCCGTCCGAGCCAGTCATTGGCCATGGTGGCGATCAGGTCCGGCGGGACGCCGAGCTTGGCGCAGCAGAATGCTGCGGTCACGGCGTTGCCGCCGAACGACACCGCATAGGCGTCGGCGACGTGCTTTTCGTCGCCGACGGGCATGTGATCTGTGATGAAGGTGACGTCGATATAGGTCTGTCCGATGAAGAGGGCCTGCATTCGCTTTCCGTCGTGGCTTGGTGTGGTCCCGGCCGGCGGTTCCAGACTAGCATTGCTGATCGGCCGATATCGCTGAAAATATTCGCAACCCTGCCTGGTTTACAGGTAGAGATGATGGCTGCGCCGGGCCGTTCTGGCATGCGGCATAACGGCCGGCGGCAGCCCGTGGTTCCGGGTTGGGTTAAGGGAGAAACACAATGACGGCAGATTCGGGGAGGTTGCAGCCATGATTACCGGTCTCGATCACGTCGTCGTCCTGACCAGCGACATCGCTGCTGCCAGCGCCGCCTACGAGACGCTGTTCGCGCGGACGCCTTCCTGGCGCTACAGCGGCGGCGGCGCGGATCGCACGCTGTTCACGCTCGACAACACCACGCTGGAATTGGTGGCGCCGCACGGCGACGATGATGCAGCCCAGCGCGTCCGCAGCGCGCTCGTAACGCAAGGCGAGGGGCTTGCGAGCCTCTGCTTCCGCACCAGCGACATCGCGAGGACACACCGCCGGCTCGACCGGCTGACGCTGAAGCCCGAACCCGTCACCGAAGTCGAAAGCCGCGACGAGACCAGCGGCGCCGTGCTGTCGTGGAAGCGTACGCGGGCCGCGACCGATGCGACGCGCGGCGTGCGCATGTTCTTCTTGGAACGCGAGCAGGAGCGGCCGTTGTCGGTGCGTACCACGACCGCATCGATCACCGCGATGGATCATGTGGTGGTTTCGACCGCCGATCCGGAACGCGCCGCCGCGCTCTATGGCGCGCGGCTCGGGCTCGACATGGCGCTCGACCGGTCGCATCCGGAGTGGGGCCGGCTGATGTTCTTCCGCTGCGGCGACCTCGTGGTCGAGGTCACGCACCGGCCGGGCAAATCGGAGACGGACGCGCCGGACCGGCTGCGCGGCATCTGCTGGCGCGTCGCCGACATCGACGCCACACGCGCGCGGCTGATTGCCGCTGGCGTCGACGTCTCCGAGGTCCGCACCGGCCGCAAGCCCGGCACGCGCGTGATGACGGTGCGCAACAGCACATGCGGTGTGCCGACGCTTCTGGTGCAGCCTTCGCAAGGAAAGCCGGACTAGGCCGCGTTTCATGCGTGCGTCGTCACGACAGCGTGCATCCGGGAACGGCAGGGAGGACGCTGCATGTCGCGTCTGCGAGAAATATTCCCGCATGGCCGTCACGACAACATTCGTTCTCAAACGTCGTTCGTCATGCTACATTCATCAATTCAGCATCACGGGCGATCGATTTGGCCAAGGCAAAGCGAATTCAGAGATGGCAGCGCGACCCCCAGGGGATGCGGCTGCGGATTCTCGAGGCGGCCAAGCAGGAATTCGCCGCCCATGGCCTCGCTGGCGCGCGGGTCGACCGCATCGCGGCCAACGCCGACGCCAACAAGCGCATGCTGTACTACCACGTCGGCAACAAGGAGGATCTTTATCTCGAGGTGCTGGAAGGCGCCTATGAGAAGATCCGCGCCGAGGAGCGCACCCTCGATCTCGAGCATCTCGATCCGCCCGAGGCGATCGGGCGTCTGATCGACTTCACGTGGAACTATTTTCTGCGTAACCCCGAGTTCCTGGCGCTCCTGAACACCGAAAACCTCGCCAAGGCAAAACACCTGAAGCGTTCGACCAAGGTCAAGTCGATGCACTCGCCCTTTGTCGAGATGATCCGCACCGTGGTGACGCGCGGGGTCGAGAGTGGCGATTTCCGCGTCGCGGTCGATCCGGTGCAGCTCTACATCTCGATCGCCGGGCTGGCATTCTTCTATCTCTCCAACAGCGCCACGCTGAGCGTGATCTTCGGCCGCGACCTCTTGAAGAAGGACGCCCGCGACGAGCGCCTCGAGCACATGACCGCGCTGGTGCTGGCGGCGCTGACAGGCAAATCCACGGCAGCATTCGGTGGCGCGATGCCGGTGCTGCGCGCGGCCGAGCACCGGGTGGTGTGAGGCGCGCGCTCGCGCTTATTACTGATGATCGTAGCCCGGATTGAGCGAAGCGCAATCCGGGACAGCTCAGTCCCGGATAGTCCGGTCCCGGATTTCGCTGCGCTTCATCCGGGCTACACAGCTACGAAGTCTCATCCGACAAAAATTCTCGCCTGACGAAAGTCGCGTATTTCGGCGCGATTTTGCCGCGCGCTTGGGGCTGGACAGTATTTATCCAACGGGTTAATTTCTGAACGAACAGAGAGACTGCAAAGGGAGCGTGACGTGGCGGAGGCAAAGAGCCCTTCGGGCCTGTCGAAGGTGCTGAATGCGGCGTGGGTACGTCCGTTCCTGTTTTTGGTTGTCATCGTGGCGGCCTGGGACCTCGCGATCCGCTTGTTCCATATTCCGGCCTACCAAATTCCCTCGCCCGGCGATGTCGTGGCGGTGCTCTGGAGCGACTGGCCGGAACTGCTGCGGCAGTCCTGGCCGACAACCTATGCAACGATCTGCGGCTTCCTGCTCTCGGCGCTGTTCGGCATTCCCGTTGCGATGCTGATCGCGGGCTCGAAGACGGTCGAGAGCTACGTCTATCCGCTGCTGGTGTTCTCGCAGTCTGTGCCGAAGATCGCGATCGCGCCGCTGTTCGTGGTGTGGTTCGGCTTCGGCATCATCCCCAAGGTGATCTCCGCGTTCCTGCTCGGCTTCTTCCCGGTGGTGGTCTCGGCGGTGCAGGGCTTCAAATCGGTCGACCCTGACATGGTCGATCTGGCGCGCGCGATGCAGGGCAGCCGCTTCCAGGTGTTCCGCGCGGTCAACCTGCCGCACGCGATGCCCGCGATCTTTTCCGGCCTGAAAGTCTCGGTGACGCTCGCCGTGGTCGGCGCCGTCGTCGGCGAGTTCGTCGGCTCCAATTCCGGCATCGGCTATGTGATGCAGCGCTCGATCGGCACCTTCGATCTGCCGACGATGTTCGCCGCGCTGGTGATCCTCGCGCTGCTCGGCGTCATCCTGTTCTGGATCGTCGACCGCATCGAGCGGCTGGTGATCCCCTGGCACGTCAGCCAGCGCGACGACATCATTTTTGCTTCCTAGGGATATCGCAGAGCCACCTAACGAAAAGGGAAACCGTCATTGCGAGCGAAGCGAAGCAATCCATCGCGCCACAAGCTGAGGAATGGATTGCTTCGTCGCTCTCGCTCCTCGCAATGACGAGAAACAGGGAGAGAACGTGATGCGATTGATCACTGCTGTCATTGCCGCGCTGGCCTGGACCGCGCTTGCGGTGGCCCCTGCATCCGCGGCCGACAAGGTCGTTCTGATGCTGAACTGGTACGTCTATGGCGAGCACGCGCCGTTCTATTACGGCAAGGCCAAGGGCATCTATGCCACTGAGGGCATCGACCTCGAGATCCAGGAAGGCCGAGGCTCGGCCGCGACCACGCAGGCGGTGGCCGCCAAGACCGCCGATTTCGGCTATGTCGACGTGCCGACGATGATGCGCGCGGCGGTGAAGGGCGCACCCGTGATCGCCACCGGCGTGCTGCTGCAGACCAGCCCGATGTCGGCGATGAGCCTTGCCGACAAGAACATCAGGAAGCCGGAAGACATCAAGGGCAAGACGGTTGCGATCACGCCGGCGGATTCGATGACGCAGATCTGGCCGCTGTTCCTGAAGAAGACCGGCCTGAAGGAAAGCGATTTCAACACCGTCGCCGGCGACGGCCAGACCAAGCTCAACGCCGTGATCAACGGCCAAGCCGACCTGCTGCTCGGCTACGTCATGGACCAGTCGATGAAGATCAAGGACGCCACCGGCAAGGACGTCTATCCGATCAAGTTCGCCGACTACGGCATCAACATGGTGTCGTCGGGCATCATCGCGAACTCCGACTATGTGAAGGCCAATGCCGACCTGGTCCGCCGCTTCATGTCGGCGACGACAAAGGCGGTGGAAGCCGCGGAGAAGGACCCCAGGGCGGCTGCGCAATCGATCCTCGACGCCAACCCGAAGGGCGGCAAGATCGACACGTTGACGCAAGGCTTCGAGCTGACGATCCCGCTCTATCGTACGCCGGAGACCAGGACCAAGCGGCCGTTCCAGGTCACCGACCAGAACATGACCGAGTCGGTCAATTTGATGGTCGAGTATGGCGGCCTCGACGCCAAGGCCAAAGCCAATCCGAAGGCGTTCTACACCAACGACTATCTGCCGAAGGGCGACTCGTGAGCGCAACAAACACCGTCATTCCGGGGCGATGCGAAGCATCGAACCCGGAATCTCGAGATTCCGGGTCTGGTCCTTCGGACCATCCCGGAATGACAGCATTCTACATCCCAGTGGATTCGGCAGAATGAATCCTGCAACCAAACCAGCCGATGTTCAGCCCGCCGCGCATCTGCGCCTGGTGTCGGATCGCGCCGCGGGTGCCACGCCGGGTATCAAACTCTCCGGCGTCTCGAAGACCTACCGGTCGCGCGACGGCGATGTGCCGTCGCTGCGGCCGCTCGACTTTACCATCAATGACGGCGAGTTCTTTGTCGTGGTCGGGCCGTCCGGCTGCGGCAAGTCCACGCTGCTCAAGATGATCTCAGGCCTGCTGCCACCGACGACGGGCGAGGTGCTGGTCGACGGCGAGCCGGTGACCAGGCCGCACGGCAATGTCGGCATCGTGTTCCAGAACGCGCTGTTGCTGCCGTGGCGCAACATCCTCTCCAACGTGATGCTGCCGATCGACATGAAGCAGCTGCCGCGGGACAAATACCTCGCGCGCGCCAAGGACCTGCTGAAGCTTGTCGGCCTCGAAGGTTTCGAGAAGAAGCTGCCCTGGCAGCTTTCCGGCGGCATGCAGCAGCGCGCCTCGATCTGCCGCGCGCTGGTGCACGACCCCAAGATCATGCTGATGGACGAGCCGTTCGGCGCGCTCGACGCCATGACGCGCGAGCGCATGAACGTCGAATTGATGCGGATCCAGCGCGAGACCGGCAAGACGGTCCTGTTGATCACGCATTCGATCCCGGAAGCCGTGTTCCTCGCCGACCGTGTGCTCGTGATGACCGAGCGGCCCGGCGCGATCGCCGCGATCTACGACGTGCCGATGCCGCGGCCGCGCTCGCTCGAGACGATGTCCGATCCCGTCTTCAACGAACTGGTGCAGCGGATCCGGAAGCATTTCTTCACCCAGGGGTCGCTGGACTAACACCCGAGCCTTCAATGCCGCTTCGCCTCAAGGTCAACGATATCGCGTTCTTCGAACGGTCGCTGGTATTCGCCCGGCCGTTCCGCTTCGGCGCGGTGACAATCACCGCGTCGACGCAGTTGTTCGTGCGCGTCGAGATCGAGGTGGAGGGCAAGGGCCGCGCCACCGGCGCCAGCGCCGAGATGCTGGCGCCGAAATGGTTCGACAAGCGGCCGCATCTGACGGAAGCACAGTCGCTCGACGGACTTCGCCGCTCGCTTGCGACCGCACGCGAGCTCTATCTGGTGAACAAGGGTCTTGAGACCGCATTCGGCCTCCATGCCGAGCGTATCGGCCCGCAAGTCGCGGCCTGCGCCGCGGACGATATTCCGCCGCTTGCCGCCGGCTTTGGCCCGGCCGAGATCGACAAGGCAATCCTGGATGCGCTGCTGCGCGCGGCCGGCGCGAACTTCTTCGACGGCATGGCCGGCAATGTCGCCGGCATCGACGCGCGGCTGACGCCTGATCTAGACGACGCGGCAATCGCGCGGTTCCTTTCAACACGCAAACGGCTCGAGCGTGTCGCCGTCAGGCACACGGTCGGAATGGACGACAAGGTTGAAGGCGAGGGCGGCGTCGCCGACCGCAACGAGAACGCCGGTGCGCGCTATTTCAAGCTTAAGCTGAACGGCGATCCCGCACATGACGCGGCGCGGCTGGCGCGGATCGGCGGCGAGCTCGCAAAGCTGCCTTACGCAACCATGATCACGCTCGACGCCAACGAGCAATATGCCGACCTTGCCGCGCTGAACGCGCTGGTCGACCGGCTCGACCATGACGCGGCGCTGCAGCTGATCAGGGCAAACCTGCTCTATATCGAGCAGCCGATGCCGCGCGATATCACAAGAGCCTCGCCGCTTGGGAAGCTGGCGGCGCACGGCTTCATCATCGACGAAGCCGACGATTCCTATGACGCATTCCCGCAGGCGCGCGCGCTCGGCTATCGCGGCATCTCCTCAAAATCCTGCAAGGGCATCTACAAGTCGATCATCAACGCCACCCGTGCGGCGGCGTGGAGCACGGATGGCGAGCGGTATTTCGTCAGCGGCGAGGACCTGACCTGCCAGGCCGGACTCGGCGTGCAGCAGGACCTCGCGCTCGGCGCGCTGATCGGCGTCACCCATGCCGAGCGCAACGGACATCATTATGTCGATGGCTTTGCCGACACCCCGGCTGACGAGGCCGACGCCTTCTTCACCGCGCATTCCGATCTTTACACGCGCGAGCGCAGCAAGGTCCGCCTCGCGATCCATGACGGCGATCTGCTGACCGGATCGATCGCCGTCGCGCCGGGCTTTGCCAGTTCGATCCATCCGGACTGGTCCACCATGCAGCCGCTGCGGCGGCCAATACCACGCGTTTCGCAGGAGCAGACAGTATGACGACCAAGCGCCTCGGCCTGATCATGAACGGCGTCACCGGCCGGATGGGGCTCAACCAGCATCTGATCCGCTCGATCGTCGCGATCCGCGAGCAGGGCGGTGTGCAGCTCGCGAACGGCGACCGCGTTATGCCCGATCCGATCCTGGTCGGTCGCGACGCCGAGAAGGTCGGCGCGTTGGCAAAACGCTACAGCATCGAGCGCCACACCACCGATCTCGACCGTGCGCTCGCGGACAAGGGCGACACCGTGTTCTTCGACGCCGCCACCACGCAGGCGCGGCCCTCGCTGCTGACCAAGGCGATCAATGCCGGCAAGCATGTCTATTGCGAGAAGCCGATCGCGACCAATCTCGAGGAGGCCGTTGCGGTCGTGAAGCTCGCCAATGCCAAGGGCCTCAAGCACGGCACCGTGCAGGACAAGCTGTTCCTGCCGGGCCTGAAGAAGCTCGCTTTCCTGCGCGACTCCGGTTTCTTCGGCCGCATGCTCTCGGTGCGCGGCGAGTTCGGCTATTGGGTGTTCGAGGGCGGCTGGCAGGAAGCGCAGCGGCCGTCGTGGAACTACCGCGCCGAGGACGGCGGCGGCATCATCCTCGACATGGTCTGCCACTGGCGCTACGTGCTCGACAATCTGTTCGGCGAAGTCGAGAGCGTGACCTGCCTCGGCACGACTGACATCCCCGAACGCTATGACGAGAAGGGCAAGAAATACCAGGCGACCGCCGATGATTCCGCCTACGCCACCTTCCGCCTGAAGGGCGGCGTCATCGCGCACATCAACATGAGCTGGGTGACGCGTGTCTACCGCGACGACCTCGTCACCTTCCAGGTCGACGGCACCCATGGCTCGGCGGTGGCGGGCCTGACCGACTGCGTGATCCAGGCACGCCAGGCGACGCCGCGGCCGGTGTGGAATCCGGACGAGAAGCGGATGCATGATTTCTATGCCGACTGGCAGAAGCTGCCTGAGAACGTCGTCTACGACAACGGCTTCAAGGAACAGTGGGAGATGTTCATTCGCCACGTCTGCGAGGACGCGCCCTACAAATACACCCTGCTCGAAGGCGCCAAGGGCGTCCAGCTCGCTGAATGCGCGCTGAAGAGCTGGAAGGAGCGGCGCTGGATCGACGTCGCCCCGATATCAGTCTGAGAAAGGACCTTGCCATGAACAAGCCAGTCCTGCCCAAGCCTGCCATGACAAAGTCATCGCTGTCGCTGAAGCTGCCGACCGCTGGCGGCGGCCTCGAGACCTATCGCCTGGCGGCGTCGCGGACCTTTCCGGCGAAGCTCGAGGGTACGCTGAACCGCGTGGCATTCTCGGCGGCGCATGTGGTCGCCGATCCGCGCGCCGACGTCGATCCCTGGCTGGCCGCGGCGATCGACTGGGACAAGACGATCGCGTTCCGTGAGCATGTCTGGGACCTCGGCCTCGGCGTCGCCGAAGCCATGGACACCGCGCAGCGCGGCATGGGGCTGGACTGGCCGACCTCGCTCGAACTGATCCAGCGCTCGGTGAAGGCGGCAAAGGCGAAGGGCAATGCGCTGGTGTTCTCCGGCGCCGGCACCGACCATCTCGCGGTGGAAGATGCCAGGTCGATCGACGATGTGATCCGTGCCTATGAGGAGCAGATCGCGGCAGTGGAGAAGGCCGGTGGCCGCATCATCCTGATGGCCTCGCGCGCATTGGCAAAGCTCGGCAAGAGCGCTGACGACTACGCCAGGGTCTACGACCGCGTGCTGTCGCAGGTTCGTGAGCCCGTGATCATCCATTGGCTCGGCGACATGTTCGATCCGGCGCTATCAGGTTACTGGGGCACGGCCGATCTCGACAAGGCGATGGACACCGCGGTTGCGATCATCAACGCCAATGCGGCCAAGGTCGATGGCGTCAAAGTCTCGCTGCTCGACAAGCAGCGTGAGATCGACATGCGGCGCCGGCTCGATCCGCGGGTCAAAATGTATACCGGCGACGACTTCAACTATGCCGAATTGATCGCCGGCGACGACAAGGGATTTTCCCACGCGCTGCTCGGCATTTTCGATGCGATCGCGCCGGCGGCGTCCTACGCGCTGTCGCGCCTCGCGGCCGGCGATGAGGCCGGCTTCCACGATGTGCTGGGACCGACGGTGCCGTTGTCGCGCCACATCTTCAAGGCGCCGACGCGCTTCTACAAGACCGGCATCGTGTTCATGGCCTATCTCAACGGGCACCAGGATCACTTCACCATGGTCGGCGGGCAGGAGAGCGCGCGCTCGACCTTGCATCTTGCCGAGCTGTTCCGGCGCGCCGACAAGGCCGGTCTGCTCGCCAATCCGGAGCTCGCGACGCGCCGGATGACGACGATCCTGGCCACCCGCGGCATCGACGCCTGATGCGCGACTTCTCCAACGATCACCGCTGGCTGTCGCTGAACACAGCGACCGTCCGCAAGCAGGGCGATCTCCTCGCCATCGTCGAGGCCTGCGCGCGCCATGGCATCCGCGCCATCGATCCCTGGCGCGACCAGGTCGCAGCCGTCGGCCTCGATCGCGCCGTCCGTGCGGTCAGGGATGCCGGGCTCGATCTGTCGGGCTATTGCCGCGGCGGCATGTTCACGGCAGATGGCGCGCATCGCAGCGAAGCGCGCGACGACAACCGCCGTGCTGTCGACGAGGCGGCGGCACTAGGCGCCTCCTGCATCGTGCTGGTGGTCGGCGGCCTGCCGCAATATTCACGGCCAGGCAGCGCCGCGTCCAAGGACATCGCGGCCGCGCGCAATCAGGTGCACGACGGCATCGCCGAGATGCTGGATTACGCGAAGCAGGCCAAGCTGCCGCTCGCGATCGAGCCGCTGCATCCGGCCTATGCCGCCGACCGCGCCTGCGTGAACACCACAAGGCATGCGCTCGATATCTGCGACGCGCTCGATCCCGGCAGAACCGGCGCGATCGGCGTCGCGCTCGACGTCTATCACGTCTGGTGGGATCCGGAGCTGATGAGCCAGATCGCGCGCGCCGGCCAGGATCGCCTGCTCGCGTTCCATGTCTGCGACTGGCTGGTGCCGACCAAGGACATCCTCAACGACCGCGGCATGATGGGCGACGGCGTCATCGACATCAGATCGGTGCGCGCCGCCGTCGAGGCGCAGGGCTTTGACGGCTATTCGGAGATCGAGATCTTCTCGAATGACTGGTGGGGCCGTCCGCTGGACGAGGTGCTGCGAACCTGCATCGAGCGGCACCGGACGGTGGTCTAGTACACCGTCAGGTGGGCACGGCGCTGCATGCTTCCCGCCCCATCAGGACTCCTCGTTGCGGTGCTCGATCTCCAGCGTGACGAGCCGCGCCAGCAGCGTTGCCGGGTAGAGCTGGCCGAAGATCGCCTCGAGATTGCACAGGCTCCGCGCGATCGGATGCAACGGAGCGACGTCGCCATAGCCTGTCGTCGTGAGCGTGGCGAAGCTGAAATAGAGGACGCGGCTCGCCAATGTCGGGCTGTCTTCCACCTTCATGCCGGGAAATGCATCGGGCCTCAGCGTGCCGACAAAGGTGTAGAGCGCCGCGAAGATCACGGCGACCGTGAGATAGAGCAGGACCGCGCCGATCACACGGTGATAGGTGACGCGGCCTGGCGCGAACGTCGCGCGCGCCACCGTCACGGCCATGGTGAGGCCGACGAGCAGCCAGGATGCGGCGAACAGGTTGAGATCGAAAATTGAAGGTGAGCGTAGTCTCAGGATCCCGCCCGTGACGATCATGACAAGCGCGACCAGCATCGTGACGACCGCCAGCGTGCTGCCTGACATCAGGAAGACGCCGCCGACCAGGACCAGCGCGAGCAGAAGCTCAAAAATCTGGAATTCGAACAGGCCCAACGCCTGCAACGGCGCCACCACGAAAATCATGACCAGGAGCAGGACAGTGAGCACCGTCAACAAGGAATCGCCCCAGCGCTCGCGTAGCTCGCCAGTGCTCATCCAGCCGCGCTTCATTCCCGCCCCGTCATTCGGCATTGCATCGTGATGCCGGTGACAGACATTGCTGCGCGCCGGCCGCAAAGGCAAGATGGGGGACTGGCATTCTGTGGCGCGCCCGGCGATCCGGAGCGCCGGCCGGCCGTCTCAGGGGCTCGCGACCCGCTGCAGCGTGTTGAAGCGGGCTTTCTGCTCGCTGCTCAGCATCGCATAGAACTCGTCCAGTGCAGGCTCGATCAGCTTCGCGGCCTTCTGCATGGCCTCGAGCCGGTGCTGCATCGCCTCCAGCCGGCCGACCGGTGTCAGCGGCACGTCGTTCGGGCAGGCCGCCTGCAGGTCCGCGATGGCTTTTGTGGTCGCATCGCTCAGGCGGTCGAGCGCCTCCTTCTGCTTGCCGGCCGGATGAAGCGAGGCCGCGATCCGGTTGATCGGCAGGTGCGCCAGGTCGGATTTCGAATCGCCGCAATTGCCGGCTTGCGCGGTCGCCTCCTGCTGCGGCGAACGCTCGCCGACATGTGGACCGAGCGCATTGAAGCGGGCCTGTTGCTCGTCGCTGAGCGAGCTGTAGAAATTCTCCAGCGCAGGCCGCACGATCTTGATCGCCTCGAGCGTCGCGCTGATGCGGTTTTCCATCGACCGCAAGCGGCCGGTGGGCGTCATGGCATAGCTGTCCGTGCAGGAGTCCTTGAAGATATCGGCGGCCGTTGCCGCTGATGTCTTCAACTCATCTAGGAGCGCGCGCTGCTGCTGGTCCGGCCGTACCGCCCGCGCGATGTCGGCAAGCGGCCAGGCCGTGACGCCCTTGTCCGGCTCGCCGCAGAGCTGCTTGATTGCCTGTGGGCTCGTGTCGGTGCGTTGACGGGACCGATAGCGGCCCGCGGTCGCCGGATAGTCGCCAGGACTGATGCTGGCATAGGCGGAGTAGGGAGTGTTGGTGTCCCAGAACACGGTGTCGACGAAGTCGTCATAGGCGTAGGCCCAATAGCCGGGCTCGTAGGCATAGGACCAGAACGTGTAGTCAAAGATGTCCGAATAGGCGTAGGGCCAGAACACCGGCCCAAGCCACGCCACGAAGGCCGCGTGGCTGCCGCGGCGCCAGGCATGCCGGGGCGCCCAGCCGCCTTGGCGCGCCGCAAGCCCTGCCTGGCCCTGCGCACCTGCCTGCTCGCGGAAGCGCGCGGCAAATCGCTCGCGCTGCGCCGCCTGCGTCGCGGCCGTGGTCGCGACCGCGGCGCCAACCGTCGCTGCCGGCGCCAATCGCTGCTGGCGGGCAACGTCGGCCTGCTGCGCGCGCTGCTCGCGCTGCAACAGGCGGTTCTGCGCCTGCAGGGCGCGGTCATGGACGCGCTGCGCGCGTGCGCCTTGGACCTTTTGCGACTGCAATTGCTGCACGCGTTGCTGCAGGCGATCGATCCGGGTTTGCCGCTCGGTGGTCTGGCGCGAGAGCGCGTCACGCTGCCGCTGCTGCGCCGCCTGCTGGCGTTGCTGGATCATTTGCTGCTGCTGCTGCTGCGCGCGCTGTTGAACGCGCTCCGTCGGCGACGGCCGCTCGCTCAAGCGCGAAGGTGGGCTCGGGCGTGATGGCGCCGCGATATGCGGAGCCTGGCGCTGCGGTGCTCCGCGACGGAATTCGGGGCGTGGCGTTGCGACACGCGGCGCGGCGATATGGGGGGCCTGGCGTACCGACGGGGCGGCGAAATGCGGGGCCGGGCGCGGCGCCATCGCCGGTCGCTGCGGGGCGTGGAACGCGGGTGCTGCCGGCCGTGCCATCGCGGGTGGCCGCGCCATTGCAGGCGGTCTCGCCATTGCGGGCGGCCTGGCCATCGCGGGAGGGGCGGCGTGTACCATCGGGGCGGGACGCGCCATTGCGGCCGGTGCAGCCGGCCTTGCCGCCGGTGGACCCTTTCCGTGTGGCTGGGCGGACGCGCCGCCGTGCGCCACGAGCATCGAGCCGCCAATCGAAAAGACAACAAACAAAGCGCTGCGGGAAAGCATGAGCTTAGCTCTCCGTTCAACAGTCGCCCGCAGTACTTTAACGCACCGACGTCGGATTCGTTCGTTGTGGCCACGGCCGGCGTTACGGTCTTCCGGCGAGGGGAACCGTCAGGAGACGTCCTGCGTGAGGGTCGCCGCGATCCGCTCCGTCGCCCAGTCGACCTGATCGCCCGTGATCACCAGCGGCGGAGCGATCCGGATGGTGTGCTCATGGGTGTCCTTGGCGAGGATGCCGCGCGCCTGCAGCGCCAGGCAATAGCGACGGGCGCCGCCGGCTTCCGGATGCAGCTCGATCGCCAGCATCAGCCCGCGCCCGCGCACCTCGCGGATCACGTTGGCGCGGATGTCCTGCAATCCGGCGAGAAAGCGGGCGCCCTGTTGCGCCGCGTTCTCGATCATTCCCTCGTCTATCAGCACGCGCAGCGCCGCCCGCGCCACCGCGCAGGCCAGCGGATTGCCGCCGAAGGTCGAGCCGTGCTGGCCGGGCCGCAACGTGCCGAGCACGGCGTTGTTGGAAAGCACCGCCGACACCGGATAGAAGCCGCCCGACAGCGCCTTGCCGAGCAGCGTCACGTCGGCCTCGATCCCCTCGTGCTGCTCGGCGAGCAGCTTGCCGGTGCGGCCGAGCCCGGTCTGAATCTCGTCGAGCACAAGCATCACATTGTGCGCGGTGCACAGCTCGCGCACGCGGACGAAATAGCCTGGCGGAGGAATCACGACGCCGGCTTCGCCCTGGATCGGCTCGACCAGGAAGGCCGCGGTGTTCGGCGTGATCGCCTGCGCGAGCGCGGCGGCATCGCCGAACGGGATGATCTTGAAGCCCGGCGCGAACGGGCCGAAATGGTCGCGCGAGCCGGGGTCGGTCGAGAAGCCGACGATGCCGAGCGTGCGTCCGTGGAAATTATTGGCGCAGACGATGATCTCGGCCTGCCCGTCCGGCACGCCCTTGACCTCATAGGCCCATTTGCGCACCGACTTGATCGCGCTCTCCACCGCTTCAGCGCCGCTGTTCATCGGCAGCACCTTGTGCGAGCCGGTCAGCTCCGCGAGCTCGCGGTAGAAGGGAGCAAGCTGGTCGTTGTGGAAGGCGCGCGAGGTCAGCGTCAGCCGCTGCGCCTGCTCGATCATGGCTGCGAGGATCTTAGGATGGCAGTGGCCCTGGCTCACCGCCGAATAGGCGGAGAGACAGTCGAGGTACCGGTTGCCATCGGTATCCCAGACCCAGACGCCTTCGCCGCGGGACAGCACGACCCCGATCGGCTCGTAATTGTAAGTGCCGAACTGCGCCTCGGTTGCGAGGAAATCAGTGACCGATGCATTCATCATGCGTCACTCCCGCTGCAGCGCACGAGAGATTACATCAAATCGTGCCTGCAGTTGATTTGGGCATCAGTTCCTCCACAGGGAAGTGTGTCGCCGGCCGAATTCGCAGGGGACAATTTATGCGCTGATGCTGCAGGGCACGCTGAGGAAGCCGCGGAAGCGCACCCGCCCGCCGCGCACCGGCTCGCCGTCGAGCGCGTAGTTCGGGAAGCGTTTGAGGAACCGCGAGATCGCGATGGCGCCTTCGAGGCGCGCCAGCGCCATGCCGGCGCATTGATGCGCGCCGGTGCCGAAGGCGAGGTGGCGGTTCGGCGTGCGCGCGACGTCGAAAGCTTCGGGGTTGGGAAATTGCGCGGGGTCGCGGTTGGCCGCGCCGATGCACAGCGTGACCAGCGTGCCCGCCGGCAGCTTGATGCCGCCGAGCTCGGTCTCCTCCACGATCATGCGGTTGCCGAGCTGGTTCGAGCTTTCGTAGCGCAGCATCTCCTCGACCGCGGTCTTGATCAGCTCGGGTTGCGCGATCAGCCGTTGCTTCTGATCCGGATTTTGGCTGAGCGTCACCAGCCCGTTGCCGATCAGATTGGTCGTGGTCTCATGGCCGGCGTTGAGCAGGAAGATGCAGTTGTGCAGCAATTCCTTCGCGGTCAGCCGCTCGCCATTATCCTCACCCTGGATCAGCCTTGTCAGCACGTCGCGTTCGGGATTGCCCGGCTTGGCGCGGCGGCGTTCAACCAGCGTTTCGAGATAGGCGAGGAAATCCTTCACCGCATTGTTGCCGCGGTCGAACGCCTTCTTGCCGATCACCGGCTCCAGCGCGCCCAGGATCGCCAGCGACCAGTCGCGCAGCGGCTCGCGTTCGTCGTGCGGCACGTCGAGCAGATTGCCGATCACCTCGACCGGAATTGCCGAGGCGAAGTCGCCGATCAGCTCGAAGCGGTCGCGGGTCTCGATCCGGTCGAGCAGGCTGTCGACCAGCGCGATCAGGTCGGGCTCCATACCGGCGATCGCCCGCGGCGACAATGCGCCCATGATCAGCCGCCGCACGCGGGTATGCGCCGGCGGATCGTTGAAGACGAGGCTTGTCGTGTGATGCTCGTAGAGCAGCGAGTTGCCGTATTTCGGCAAGAACTCCTTCTTCTTGTCGGAGGAGAATGCCTTGGTGTTCTTGTAGGCGGCGATGAGATCGTCGTAGCGGGTGAGAAAATAGCAGCCGTTCGGCAGCCGCTTGACCGGCGCGTTCTCGCGCAATGCGCGATAGGTCGGATAGGGGTCGGCGTAGAACTCCGGCGTCAGCCTCTCGAGGTCGAAGCCGCCAGCCAGCTCGCGCGCGTGTCCGTTCATGGCGCATCCAACCCAATTAGTTTCATTTGCAACTATCGTAAGCCGCGGGCGGCGGCCGCGCAACACAATTTGCCAGGTGCCGGGAACAGCGCGCCGGGCGTCGCGTGGTGCGAGCAAATCGCAGAGCCATATGCGGTTTTGCGCTTTGATGAAGCGCACGCGCCCCTCTACAGTCGCGACCAAACAACAAGACCGGAAACGCCAATGCATGCCCGTGCCGACACTGCGGCCTCCTGGCCCGAGGAGATCTTCTCGATATTGCAGCGCTTCGAGGTGCGTCAGGTGCCCTACGTGCCGGACGCCGGGCATTCAGAGCTGATCGAGCGGGTGCTGGGGGCGTCCTCGATGCGCGGCATCGCGCTGACCACCGAGGAGGAGGGCGTGGCGCTGCTCGCGGGCGCCTGGGCCGGCGGCCAGCGCGGCGTGCTGCTGATGCAGTCGAGTGGGGTCGGCAATTGCATCAACATGCTGTCGCTGGTGCAGATATTCCGCCTGCCGTTCCTCACGCTGGTGACGATGCGCGGCGAATGGGGCGAGTTCAATCCCTGGCAGGTGCCGATGGGCTCGAACACGCAGGGGATCCTCGAACTGTCCGGGATCAAGGTGCTGCGCGCCTCGCACCCTGACGAGGTCCGCGAAGTCGTCGAGGCCGGCGCGGCGCAGGCCTATAACGCCTGCACGCCCACCGCCGTCCTGCTGTCGCAGCGCCTGATCGGGGCAAAGGTCTTCACCAAATGAGCAAAGCCAATCTTCTCGACCGCCGTGCCGTCGTTTCCGAACTGCTGAAAGATCGCAAGGGCGCGTTCGCCGTCGGCGGCCTCGGCGCCTCGACCTATGACATCGCCGCTGCCGGCGACCACGACCGCAACTTCTATCTCTGGGGCGGCATGGGCGGCGCCGTGATGATCGGGCTCGGCCTCGCGCTGGCCCAGCCGACGCTGCCGGTCGTCGTGATCACCGGCGACGGCGAGATGTTGATGGGGATGGGAAGCCTCGCCACCGTCGGCCTGCAGCAGCCGAAAAATCTCTCGATCATCGTGCTGGACAATGAGGCTTACGGCGAGACCGGCGGCCAAGCCAGCCACACCGGCGGAACCGCCGACCTCGTGGGTGTTGCCAAAGCCTGCGGAATCGGGGATAGCCGGGCTATCAGCACGATGGCTGAGGTCGAGGCTTTTGCCTCGTCTTTGCAAGACGTTACGGCCGGGCCGCGGTTCGCCAGCGCGAAGATCGACGGGGCCAATGTGGAGCGCGTGCTGTCCAGCCGCGACGGCACCTACCTCGTGAACCGCATCAGAGGGTCGATCGGCCACACTCCTATTTAAAGTGGCTTTCGCGGTGCAATAGAACCTTGACTTTTGGTAAAGTGAGTGATTACTCACGACCCAAATGTCTACCTTACGCATGACGAGTGACTTGCGGCGTCAGTTGATCCTGAGCGCCGCCAAGCGGTGTTTCGCCCGCAGCGGCTTTGCCGGCACCACGACAAAGAGCGTGGCGGCCGCGGCTGCCATTTCGGAAGGGCTGCTGTTCAAGCACTTCCCGTCCAAGGCGGCGCTCTATGCCGAGATCCTTGCCGAGGAGTGCGAGGCGGATCCCGATCTCGCGCATCTGCTCGGCCAGGAGCCCTCGACCGCGACCCTGGTCGAGCTGGTGCAAGGCATGGTCGATCACTTCATGCAGTTGCGTGATGCGCCGGACCAGGAAGAGACGCAGCGGATGCGGCTGATGGTGACGAGCCATCTCGACGACGGCGAGTTCGCGCGCCTGCTCTATGACAAGGTCGGCAAGCTGATCGGCCCGACCTTCGCCGCCTCGCTCGAGCGAGCGATCGCCGCCGGCGAGGCCACGAAGATCGGCGACGAGCCGCTCAACCTGTTCTGGTTTGCGCACCATACCGTACTGATGGGTGCGCTGACCCAGCTGCCTGCGACACCATGTCTCCCCTACGGCGATGCCGCCGCGGCGGAGCGGCAGCTTTGCCAATTCATCCTTCGCGGCATCGGACTTACCGAAGCCGCAATTTCAACTCATTTGGGCCGCCAGCCGTCGCCGATCGCAGGACCGTCGGTAACTGCAGAAAGTGCATGACATGAATATTCAGACCGAAAGCCACATCTCGGGGCAACCGATCAAGGAGAAGCAAGCCAAGCGTCCCGTCCGCATGGTGCGCTGGTTCATCATCGTAGGCCTGTTGCTGGCCCTGCTCGTCGGTGCGCTGGTCGGCTTCAACGCCTTCCGCAGCCACATGATCGCGCAGTTCTTTGCCAACAATAAGCCGCCGCCGGCGAACGTGTCGGCCGTCGAGGCGAAGACGGAGGTGATTCCGAACCTGCTGACCGCTGTCGGCGATCTCGTCGCCGTGCACCAGGTCAACGTCACGACCGACGTGCCGGGCCGCATCACCGAGATCCAGTTCACCGCCGGCAGCCACGTAAAGGCCGGCACGCCGCTGGTGCAGTTGTTCGACGCACCGGAGCAGGGCGACCTCGCCAACTACAAGGCGCAGGCGACCGTGGGCGAGCTGCAGCTCGACCGCGCCAAGCAACTCGCGTCGCGCCAGTTCGGTCCGCAATCGACCGTCGATACGGCGCAGGCGGCTTACGACCAGGCCAAGGCGGGCATTGCCAAGACCGAAGCGCTGATCTCGCAGAAGCTGGTGCGCGCACCGTTCGAAGGCGATCTCGGCGTGCGCCAGGTCGAAGTCGGCCAGTACCTGACGGCCGGCACGCAGATCGTGTCGCTGACCGATCTGTCGGTGCTGTACGCCAACCTGACCGTCACCGAGAAGCAGAGCTCGCAGATCAAGGTCGGCCAGGCCGTACGGGTCTCGGTCGACGCCTATCCGGGCCGCACCTTCGAGGGCAAGATCACGACCATCGAGCCGCAGATCGCGACCGACACCCGCAACATCCGGGTTCAGGCCACGATCCAGAATCCGGACAGCATCCTCAAGCCCGGCATGTTCGCGACCACCACGATCGTGCTGCCCGGGAAGCCGCCGGTCGTGACCATTCCCGAAACCGCGGTCGACTACACGCTGTACGGCGACTCGGTGTTCCTGATCACCGAGAAGAAGGGCGACGACGGCAAGACCACCCTGACCGCAGACCGCACCTTCGTGAAGACCGGCAACCGCGTCGAGGGCCGTGTCGAGATCCTCAAGGGTCTGAAGGCGGGGGACAAGGTCGTCGCAGTCGGCCAGATCAAGCTGCAGTCGGGCATGCCGGTTGCGATCTCGACCGATCCGCCGCCGCCGGTTCCGGCCGAACCTCCGCGCTACTGATCTTCATTCATCGAACTCGGAGGGCCATCGGCCCTCCGCCGCATCTTGCCGCAAGCCGGCAGAACACGAATCGAGTTGGCGATGGCCTTCACTGATATTTTCATCAAGCGCCCGGTGCTGTCGGTCGTCGTCAGCCTGCTGATCCTGCTGATCGGCCTGCGCGCGGCGATGGTTTTGCCAATCCGGCAATATCCGAATCTTTCGAACACCGTCGTGACGATCACCACGTCATACCCCGGTGCGTCGCCCGAGCTGATCAACGGCTTCATCACCACGCCGATCGAGCAGGCCGTCGCGTCGGCCGAAGGCGTCGACTACATGACGTCGAACTCGGTGCTCGGCACCTCGACGATTCAGGTCTACGTCAAGCTCAATCACGATCCGAACCAGGCGCTCACCGAGGTGCTCGCCAAGGTCAACTCGGTCAAATACCTGATCCCGAAGGAAGCCTTCGATCCCGTCGTGACCAAGGCGACCGGTGACACCATCGCCGTGATGTATCTCGGCTTCTCCAGCGAGGAGCTGACCGGATCGTCGATCTCCGACTATCTGACCCGCGTCGTGCAGCCGGTGCTCTCGACGGTCGATGGCGTCGCCTCGGCCGACATCCTCGGCGGCCAGACCTTCGCGATGCGCGTCTGGCTCGATCCGACCCGCATGGCCGGACGCGGCGTGTCGCCCAACGACGTCGCCGCCGCGATCGCCGCCAACAACTTCCAGGCCGCCGCCGGCCAGACCAAGGGCTTCTTCATCGTCTCCAACGTCTCGGCCAATACCGACCTTCAGAACATCGATCAGTTCAAGCGGATGATCGTGAAGGCGAAGGACGGCGGCTTTGTGCGCATCGAGGACATCGCGACGGTGGAGCTCGCGGCGCAGAGCACGGACGCCAGCGTCGCCTTCAACGGCGAGCATGCGATCTTCATCGGCATCAAGGCGACGCCGCAGGGCAACCCGCTGACCCTGGTGAAGGGCGTGCGCGCGCTGTTCCCCGACCTCGAGCGCAACCTGCCGCCGTCGATGAAGATGAAGGTGGCCTACGATTCCACCAAGTTCATTCAATCGTCGATCGATGAGGTCGAGAAGACGCTCACCGAAGCGGTCCTGATCGTCGTCGTCGTCATCTTCCTGTTCCTGGCCTCGCTGCGGTCGGTGATCATTCCCGTCGTCACCATCCCGCTGTCGCTGATCGGCGTCTGCATCCTGATGCTGGCCGCCGGCTTCAGCTTCAACCTGCTGACGCTGCTGGCGATGGTGCTGGCGATCGGCCTCGTGGTCGACGACGCGATCGTTGTCGTGGAGAACATCCATCGGCATCTCGAGGAGGGCCTGCCACCGGTGCAGGCATCGCTGAAGGGGGCCCGCGAGATCGTCGGTCCCGTCGTCTCCATGACGATCACGCTGGCGGCGGTGTACGCGCCGATCGGCTTCCTCGGCGGCGTGACCGGCACGCTGTTCCGCGAGTTCGCCTTCACGCTGGCGGGCTCGGTGATCGTGTCGGGCGTGATCGCGCTGACGTTGTCGCCGATGATGTGCTCGGTGTTCCTCAAGAGCGCGGAGGAGGGGCGTTTCGCCAGGCTGGTCAATCGCGTGTTCGGCGCGTTGACGCGCGCCTATGGCCGCCAGCTCGACCGTTCGCTCGACTACCGCCCGATCACGGCACTGTTCGCCGTGACCATCCTCGGTCTGGTCGGCTTCCTCTACATGCACATCCAGAAGGAGCTGGCGCCGCAGGAGGACCAGGGCATCGTGTTCGCGGTGACCAAGGCGCCGAAATACGCCAACATCGACTACATCGATTTCTACGGCGACAAGATGGACAAGGAGTTCCAGAAGTTTCCCGAGACCGACCTGCGGTTCATCCTGAACGGCATCACCGGTCCGCAGGGCGGCTTCGCCGGCATGCTGCTCAAGCCGTGGGATGAGCGCAAGCGCAGCGCGCAGGCGCTGCAGCCGCTGGTTCAGGCCGAGCTGTCCAAGATCGAGGGCATCAGCGCGTTCGCGTTCAGCCTGCCGCCGCTGCCCGGCGGCCCCGGCGGTCTGCCGGTGCAGATGGTGATCTCTTCGACGGCCGGATTCCAGCAGGTGTTCGACCAGATGAGCAAGCTGAAGGATGCGGCGCGCAAGAGCGGCCTGTTCATCGTCACCGACAGCGACCTCGACTTCAACCAGCCGGTGGTCCGGGTGAAGGTCGATCGCTCCAAGGCGAGCGACCTCGGCATCACCATGCAGTCGATCGGCGGCGCCCTGGCGACGCTGCTCGGCGGCAACTATGTCAACCGCTTCAATCTGGAAGGACGCTCGTATCAGGTGATCCCCCAGGTGCCGCGCGCCAGCCGGCTCGCGCCCGAGGCATTCAACGATTACTACGTCCCGACCGCGACCGGGCAGCTGGTGCGGCTGTCGACCGTGGTTTCGGTCGAGACCGGCGTCGATCCGAACGCGCTGACCCACTACAACCAGCTCAACTCGTCGACCTTCCAGGCGGTGCCGATGCCCGGCGTCTCGATGGGCCAGGCGGTGGAGTTCCTGCAGGGTGAAGCCAAGAAGCTGCCGTCCGGCTTCAGCTACGACTTCCTGGCCGACTCCCGGCAATACGTCCACGAAGGCAACCAGCTGCTGGTCACCTTCGCGTTCGCCATCATCATCATCTTCCTGGTGCTGGCGGCGCAGTTCGAGAGCCTGCGCGATCCGTTCGTGATCATGATCTCGGTGCCGATGGCGATCGTCGGCGCGTTGATCCCGCTGTTCTTCGGCGTCGCCACCATGAACATCTACACCCAGGTGGGCCTGCTGACGCTGGTCGGACTGATCACCAAGCACGGCATCCTGATGGTGGAGTTCGCCAACGAGTTGCAGCTCAACGAGGGACTGGACCGCCGCGCGGCGATCGAGATGGCCGCCCGGATCCGCCTGCGTCCGATCCTGATGACGACGGCGGCCATGGTCACCGGCCTGCTGCCGCTGCTCACGGCCTCGGGCGCCGGCGCTGCCAGCCGCTTCTCGATCGGGCTTGTGGTCGTGGCCGGCATGACGATCGGCACGTTGTTCACGCTGTTCGTGCTGCCGATGGTCTACACGGTGATCGCGACCGACCACCAGGCCGCGGCCCATTCCGATCGCGCCAAGCAGATCGCCGATTACGAGCTCGACCAGCGTGGCGGCGCGCTGAAACCGACCTGAGCCCTCCAAGCTCATGCTCGCAGGGAAGGCGGCACTGGCGAAAGCCACTGCCGCCTTTTCTTTGTCCCGTGATAGGCTTTGCCGACGGCGGGCAGAAAGCACTCGCCTCAGGAAATCCGGAGGAAACAGGCATGGCGAGCGAGTTTGCGGCGGGCAACTACCGGTTCATTCCGGCCGTGTTCCAATATTCAAGCGGCGCGCAGGCGAACGCGGGCTATGAGATCGAGCGGGTGCGCTTCGATCGCCTGCTGCCGCTCGCGGAAGGTTTTGCGCGGATCGCGGCCTACATCCGGGACGCCGGCCGGCCGCTGACCGCGTTCTGCGCCTGCGAATTGCGCTCGCCGGCCGCCTTCACCGAGGACGGCTTCCGGGCCTTCAACCAGCACTACGTCAAGACGCTCGCCGAATGGGGCCTGTTCGACGGCACCATCAATCCGGTGGCGCGCAGCAACGTCTGTCCCGAGATCGATCCGCCGGCCGAGCCGTCGTTCCATGCGTTCTCGTTCACGCGGCCGAGCACGACGACGTCGCCGTCCTTCGTGATCGCCGGCGGCGCCGAGGCACGCGGCGGCACCGCCAGCTATCCCGACCGCATCGTCTGCTATCGCGATCTCAGTCCCGGCGCGTGGCGGGAGAAGGTCCGCTTCACCGCCGGCGAGATGGAACGCCGTCTCGCCGAGTTCAGCTTCGGCTGGCAGGAGACGACGGCGGTGCAGGCCTACACCGTGCACGACATCCATCCGGTGCTCGTCGACGAGCTGGTCCGCCGCGGCGCCACCCGCTCCGGCCTGACCTGGCACTTCTGCCGCCCGCCGGTCGTCGATCTCGAATACGAGATGGATTGCCGCAGGGTGCTAAGGGAAGTGGTGATTTAGCTTCCGCCGTCATTGCGAGGAGCGAAGCGACGAAGCAATCCATAGCTCCGCATGCTCGGTGATGGTGGATTGCTTCGCTTCGCTCGCAATGACGAGAACTTGGTGTCCCGTCATCCTGAGGTGCGAGCGAAGCGAGCCTCGAAGGATGAACGGCCCGGTCGGTGGCCGTCGACCCTTCGAGACGCGCGCAAGATGCGCGCTCCTCCAGCGACAAAGGCGAGCCTTTGCGCGGGGGTGACGGAGAGAGCATAGGCGCTCGCTGTGGCACGAATCCACTACCGCGCCTTCGGGTCGAGCGCGTCGCGCAGGCCGTCGCCGACCAGATTGAACGACAACACGACCAGGAAGATCGCAAGCCCTGGCCAGACCGCCATCCATGGCGCGCTGGTCAGGAAGCGTTGCGCGGCGTTGAGCATGCTGCCCCAGGACGGCGCCGGCGGCTGCTGGCCGAGGCCGAGGAACGACAGCGCGGCCTCGGCGATGATCGCGGCCGCGATCGACAGCGTCGCCTGCACCAGCAGCGCCGGCAGGATGTTGGGCAGGATGTGGACCAGCGCGATCCGCCAGCGCGGATTGCCCATGGCGCGCGCCGCCTCGACATAATCCTCGACCTTGACGCTCATCACCTGGCCGCGGGTCAGGCGGATGAAGATCGGGGTCGCCGAGACGCCGATCGCGATCATGGCATTGCTAAGACTCGGGCCGAGGAATGCCGCGAGCGCGATCGCCAGGATCAGGAACGGGCAGGCCAGCATCGCATCGGTGATGCGGCTGATCAGCGCGTCGATGAAGCCGCCGCGATAGCCGGCGACGAGGCCGAGCGGCACGCCGACCGCAAGCGCGATGCCGACCGAGATGACGCCGGCAAGCAGCGAGGCGCGGGCGCCGAACACGACGCGGGCGAACACGTCGCGGCCGAGCTCGTCGGTGCCGAACCAGTGCTGCGCCGACGGCGCCTTGCGTACCAGCGACCAGCTCGTCGCGACCGGATCATAGGGCACGATCAACGGCGCGAACACGGCGAGCAGGATGAAGAGCGCGATCACGGTGAGCCCGAGCACGGCACCCTTGCGCCGGATCAGCCGCCGCCAGGCGCGCCGCGCCGGGCTCTCGAGCGTTTCGGCGGCGGCAAGCGGAGCGAGGGGGCTGAGTGCAGCGTCGGTCATCCAATCAGCCCCTCAGCCGCGGGTTGACGAGGATGTAGGCGATGTCGGCAATCAGATTGAGCGTGATGTAGATCGTCGCCGTGGTCAGCACCACGCCCTGCACGACCGCATAGTCGCGGTTGAACACGGCATCGACGATCAGCTTGCCGAAGCCCGGGATCGAGAAGATCTGCTCGGTGAGCACCGCACCCGACAGCAGCGTGCCGAGCTCGAGCGCGCCGAGCGTGATGATCGGCGTCAGCGCGTTGCGCATCGCGTGCTTGAGGATCACCGTGCGCTCGGACAGGCCCTTCGCGCGCGCGGTGCGGACATAGTCGCTCTCCAGCACCTGCAGCATCGCGCTTCGCGTATGCCGCATCAGGATCGCCGCGATCGCATTGCCGAGCACGAAGGCCGGCATGACCGATGCGGCGAGGCTCGCGCGCCAGTTTTCGCTGAGCGGCACGTAGCCGGAGGCCGGCAGCCAGCCAAGTTCGACGGAGAACAGGAAGATCAGCATGATGCCGAGCCAGAAATTCGGCGTCGAGATGCCCCACAGCGCGAACAAATTGGCGCCATAGTCCCACGCCGTGCCGATTTTCACCGCCGAGATGATGCCGGCGGGAATGCCGATCAGGAAGGCGACCACGATCGCCATGCCGGCGATCTGCATCGTAACCGGCAGCTTCTGCGCGATCAGGCTCGACACCGGCATCTTGTTGCGCAGGGACTCGCCGAGGTCGCCCGTGAGCACGCCCTTGACCCAATAGGCGTATTGCACCGGAATCGGTTGATCCAAATGGTATTGCTGGCGGATCTGCTCGATGACGGCCGGATCGCGCTCCTCGCCGGCCATGACGAGTGCCGGATCGCCGGGCAGCAAATGTTGCAGCGAGAAGATCAGGAGCGAGACGAAGAACAGCGTCGGGACCAGCTGAACCAGCCGCTTGGCGAGGAAGTTCAGCATTGTCGGCCCCGCGTGTCCCGCGCTGTGGCGATCATTTCAATTTCAGCCCGACCACGCGCACCAATCCGTCCGGCATCTGCCGGTAACCCTCGACCTTGGTGGAGTGGGCGATCAGGAGTGTGCGGTGATAGATGTAGATGATTGGCTCGTCATTGAGCACGATCCTGGTCATCTTCTCGTAGATCGCCTTGCGCTGGGCGGGATCGTTGATCAGCCGCGCCTCTTCCATCAGTTTGTCGGCTTCCGCGTTGGAATAGCCGCCGTCGTTCTGCGGCGCCTTGGTGTGCAGGAAGACATAGGAATTGCCGTCAGGATCGATCCGGCCGCTCCAGTTGATCTGAAACACCTGAAATTCGCCGGCCTGGGCCTGCTTGAAAGTCGTCGCAAATTCGACCACGCGGATCTTGATGTCAAAGCCGGCTTCGGCCGCCATCGACTGCACGACCTGGGCCACGGCTTCGTTCTCGGCGCCTTTGGGGACCATGTAGTCGATGGCGACGGGCAGCGTGACCCCGGCCTCCTTCAGCAGCGCCTTGGCCTTGGCAATGTCGCGTCCCCGAACCGGAAACGCCTTCTGATAGTAAGGGTGCGTCGGGCTGACCCACTGATTGCCCGGCGTGAACTCGCCGTTGAAGACGACCTGGTTGAGCGCCTCGCGGTCAATCGACAGATCGAGCGCCTGGCGCACCTTTTCCGACTGGCTGAGCGGCCCCTTGCTCTTGTCGTTGCCGATGTTGATGGTGAGGCCGAGATAGCCGAGTTCAGGTGCGGTCGACAGCACGAGCCGCTTGTCACTTCGGACGTCCTTGATATCGGTGGCGAGCACGCGCTCGATCAGATCGAGCCCGCCGGATTTCAGATTGGCGAGCCGCACCGTGGCATCGACGATAGGAAGGAACACGATGCGATCGATGAAGACGTTGTCCTTGTTCCAGTAATCCCCGAATTTCTCGAACACCATGCGGTCCTGTTGCACGCGTTCGACGAACCTGTAGGGTCCGGCGCAGACTGGATGCAGTCCGAATTTGTCACCCGCTTCCTTCACCGCCTTCGGCGAAACCATCATGCCGGCGCGGTCGGTCAACTGGGCGATCAGCGGCGAGTAGGGCGTCTTGAGCACCAGCTTGATGGTCAGGGGATCAACGACGTCGACGTGGTCGAGCGCAGCCAATTCCGGTTTGCGAAACGAGGTCGGCAACGTCAGATGGCGCTCCAGCGAGAATTTGGCGGCTTCGGCGTCGAACGGCTCGCCGTCGTGGAACTTGACGCCCGGCCGGAGCTTGATCGTCATCTCCTTGCCGTCGGCCGAGTTCTCGTAGGACAGCGCGAGTTGCGGAACGATGTTCAGCTTCTCGTCAATGTCAAACAGCTTGTCGCAGAAGGCTGAAAAGACGATGCGGCCGACATAGGTGCGTCCGATTGAAGGATCGAGGATGTCGGGGTCCTCGGCGAGCCCGATGCGAAGTGTCGTCTCGGCACGCGCGCTCGTTCCGCACCATGTCACGAGGGCCGCCATCAGGACCGCCAAGCGCCAAAATCTCATCGCCAACCCCTTATTCCCTACGCCTCTGTTCCCTGTGAAATAACCCCGGGCTGTCCCGAGGCTTCCGCCGCATTGAACGCCGCCACCAGCTTTTCCAGTGTCGGCGAGAACCCGCCATCGGAGGGCACGATCGCCTCCGCGTCGGGCAGTTCGCCCGTCCGGTGACAGGCCGATGCATATCCGGTGCCATCTTCGCGCAATTGCGGCACTTCGCTGCGGCAGCGCGCGATCACATAGGGGCAGCGGGTATGGAAGCGGCAGCCGGAGGGCGGATTGAGCGCGCTCGGCAGCTCACCCTCCAGCACGATGCGGCTGCGCTTCGCACGCGGCTTCGGCACCGGGATCGCCGACAGCAGCGCGCGGCTATAGGGATGGCGTGGCGCGGCGAACAGCGCTTGTGCATCGGCGGTCTCGACGATGGTGCCGAGATTCATCACCGCGACGCGATCGGCGATGTGCTTCACAACGGCGAGATCGTGCGAGACGAAGATGTAGGCAAGCTTCAGACGATCCTGCAGGTCGCGCAGCAAATTCAGGATCTGGGAACGGATCGAGACGTCGAGCGCCGACACCGGCTCGTCGCAGATGATCAGCTTCGGCTCGACCGCGAGCGCGCGGGCAATTGCGATGCGCTGGCGCTGGCCGCCGGAGAATTCATGCGGGTAGCGCCGCGCGAACCGCGGCTCGAGCCCGACCAGGCGCAACAGCTGCTCGACCCGCTCGCGGCGGGCTGGCGGCGGCACAAGATTGTGCAGCGCCAGTGGCTCGGTCAGGATCTGGCTCACCGTCATGCGCGGGTTGAGCGAGGCGTAGGGGTCCTGGAAGATCAGCTGGGCGTCGCGGCGGAAGGCGCGGAGCTGCTCGGCATTGAGCGTGCCGAGGTCGCGGCCCTCGAAGCGGATCCGTCCGGCATCCGGCTCGATCAGCCGCAGCACCAGCCGGCTGACGGTGGATTTGCCGCAGCCGGATTCGCCGACCAGCGCCAGCGTCTTGCCGGCCTCGACCGTGAAGCTGACGCCGTCGACCGCCTTCACATGGGCGGTCGGCCGGCCGAACAGCGAGCGTTCGGCGACGAAATGCTTGACCAGTCCTTCGACCTCGAGCAGCGCCGTCATGACACCAGCCGCTCCAGCGGCGCGCGGATGCAGCGCGAGGCGTGGGTCGCGCTCAGCAGCGCGAGCGGCGGCGGCGATTGGGTGCAGGCATCCTCGACGAACGGACAGCGCGCGGCGAAGCGGCAGCCGGCGGGCGGGTTCGCCATGTTCGGCACCATGCCCTCGATGGTGGCGAGGTGGCTGGTGCGGCGGTCGAGCCGCGGGATCGAGCCGAGCAGGCCGACCGTGTAGGGATGCTGCGGATTGGCGAACAGCTCGTCGACCGGCGCGCGCTCGACGAT
Organism: Bradyrhizobium sp. BRP56; assembly: GCF_020194035.1. NCBI lineage: Bacteria > Pseudomonadati > Pseudomonadota > Alphaproteobacteria > Hyphomicrobiales > Nitrobacteraceae > Bradyrhizobium > Bradyrhizobium sp. BRP56. Next base: position 84,467 of record NZ_JADYVV010000016.1, on the reverse strand, counting down.
TTCGCCGGCATACATCACCGCGACCTCGTCGCAGACTTCGGCGACGACGCCGAGATCGTGGGTGATCAGGATGATCGCGGCGCCGCTTGCGGCCTTCAGCTCCCGCATCAGATCGAGGATCTGGGCCTGCAAGGTGACGTCGAGCGCGGTGGTCGGCTCGTCGGCAATCAGAAGCTGCGGATCGCAGGCCAGCGCCATCGCGATCATCACGCGCTGGCGCATGCCGCCGGACAGCTTGTGCGGAAATTCGTCGACGCGTTTCTCGGGCGAGGGAATATGCACGCGGCGCAGCAGTTCGATGGTGCGCTCGCGCGCCGCGCGGCGGGAGCCGCCGCGATGGCGCAGAATCGTCTCCGTAATCTGGTCGCCGATGGTAAAGCTCGGATTGAGCGAGGTCATCGGCTCCTGGAAGATCATCGCGAGGCGATCGCCGCGCAGGTCGCGCAACGTCTCGTCCGGCACCTCGAGCAGGTCGAAGCCGTCGAAGCGGATCGCGCCGGACACCGCGGCGGATTGCTTCGGCAACAGCCCCATGATCGCGAGCGAGGTCACGCTCTTGCCGCAGCCGGACTCGCCGACGAGGCCAAGCGTGGCGCCCTTGGCGACGGAAAGATCGACGCTGTCGACGGCATGCGTGGTGCGGCCGTCATCGCCCTGGAAGGTGACGCGCAGGCCCTCGATCTCGATCAGCGGGCCTGCCGTCATTTACGGCTCGTGGTTGCCGCTGCGATGCCGGCGTCGATCGTGGCACGATCGCTAGTTCCGGCCGGGTTTTCGCGGGTCGGCATGAAGCTCCGGAACGGCACCCAGTGCTCGCGGCTGACGGCCTCCAGCCGCTCGAGCTCGCGCAGGGGATCGGCGTGGTCGTCGACGCGCAGATCGAGCAATGGCCATTCCTCCGCGCCGTGAATTAAGAGAGCCGCCGACTGCTTGCCGCGCTTGTCGCCGCCGGCAGCTTCGCCGGCGAACATCGCCTTGATCAGCCGCTCCGCGAACGGCAGCTTCTCGTTCGCGGCATAGACGCGCGCGGTCTCGTCGAGCACCGCGCGGCCGGCCAGCATGTTGCCAGCGATCGAGAACCCGTCGCCGGCGATATGGCCGAACCAGTCGACGCAGTCCTTGCCGGAATGCGCCGCGATGCGGCCCCTGGCGTCCATGACATGGAGCTGCCGGCTTTCGCGGCCGCTGTCGGGCGCAATCAGCGCCGCGATCACCTCATGCGGGCTGTCGCCGCTGCGTAACAGCGCGAGGCCGTCGATGCCGTAATAAGGATTGACCAGCGCCTGCGTCGCCACCGCGCCGATTGCGGGTGCGATGTGCGGCACCAGCGCGCCGACCGCGAAGAACCGCGTCGCGACGGCGATGCCGAGCTGGCCGGTGGCGCTGTCGCGGGCGATGATCGACCAGGTCATCTCAAACCTTCGTGTTTAGCGGCCTGCGGCGTAACCCTGCATACCGCGCGGATTGGCGGCGGCGCGGCGGCGGGCACCGACCTTCGAGGCCGCGGTGAGGCGGCCTTCCGACCAATCGGGACCAATCTCGACCACATGGCCGCGGCGTTTCAATTCGTCGATGGTCGATTTTGGCACGCGGTTTTCCAGCACCAGGACGCCGGGCCGCGAGGTGCGCGGCCAGAACGAGATCGGGAAATGCTCGGAGTGCCAGGCCGGCGCGTCGATCGCCTCCTGCAGATTGAGCCTGGCGTGCACATGACGCAGGAAGAACTGCGTGATCCACTGGTCCTGCTGATCGCCGCCCGGCGAGCCCCAGGAGAGATACGGCTCGCCGTCGCGCAGCGCCATGGTCGGCGAGAGTGTGGTGCGCGGCCGCTTGCCCGGCGCGAGCGAGGCAGGGTGGTTCTCTTCGAGCCAGAACATCTGGGCGCGGCTGCCGAGGCAGAAACCGATCTCGGGAATCACCGGCGAGGACTGCAGCCAGCCGCCGGACGGCGTCGCCGAGATCATGTTGCCGGCCTTGTCGATGATGTCGAAATGCACGGTGTCGCCGCGCACTTCGCCGAACCGGCCGACAGTCGGCTCGCCCGCGCCCATGGCGCCGACCGCTTCACGATGCCCTTCGGCGTGTCGCAACTTCACAACGCCGCCGAAGCCCTCGACCGAGCCGGGGCGGAAGTCGAGCGAAGCCTTGTCTTTCGAGATCAGCTTGCGCCGTTCGTTGTTATAGGCATCGGATAGCAGCGTTTCGATCGGGATCTCGGTGAATTTCGGATCGCCGTAGAACGTCTCGCGATCGGCATAGGCGAGCTTGGCGGCTTCGATCTGCAAATGGATGAAGTCGGGGCCTGCGGGATCGAGCCCGTCGAGCTCAAAGCCTTTCAGCAGCGCAAGCTGCTGCAGCATCACCGGACCCTGGCTCCAGACCCCGGCCTTCTGCACGGTGTAACGGCCGTAGTCGTAGGTGAGCGGCGCCTCGATGGTCGGCTGCCAGCGCGCCATGTCGTCGGCCGACAACACGCCGCGATGCGGCGAGCCGGAAACGTCCATCACCTCCTGGGTGCGGCAGAACTTGTCGATCGCCTCAGCGACGAAGCCCTTCGACCAGGCCTGCCGCGCGCGCTCGATCTGCGCCACGCGATCGCCGCCGGCGCTCTCCGCCTCGGTGAGGATGCGTGCGTAGGTCTCCGCGAGCTTCCTGTTGGTGAAGATGGTGCCGGGCTTCGGCACCTCGCCACCAGGCAAATAGACGTCGGCCGATGTGGTCCAGTATTTCCGGAACAGCTGCTCGACGGTCTTGATGGTGGCCGATGCACGCTCGACCAGCGGATAGCCGTCGCGTGCGTAGGCGATCGCGGGCTCCAGCACGTCGCGCAGCTTTATGGTGCCGTAGTCGCGCAGCAGCAGCATCCAGGATTCGAATGTGCCGGGCACGCAGGCCGCGAGCAGGCCGGTGCCGGGCACCATCTCGAGGCCCTCGCTGCGATAATGCGCAATGGTTGCCTTCGCCGGCGCCGGGCCCTGGCCGCAGATCACTTCGCTTTTGCCGCGCTTGACGTCGTGCACGATGATCGGAACGTCGCCGCCGGGGCCGTTCAGATGCGGCTCGACCACCTGCAGCGTGAAGGCGGTGGCCACTCCGGCGTCGAAGGCGTTGCCGCCTTTCTCCAGCGTCGCCATGCCGACCGCGGTGGCGATCCAGTGCGTCGAGGTGACGACGCCGAAGGTGCCTTCGATCTCGGGCCGGGTTGTGAACGGATCGGGGTTGATGTTGCTCATGGCGATTGACCGTTCGTCGGTTTGTTGTTGGGCCTTCTCGGCGGGCGCACTTGATCACAGGCCGGCTGGTATGCCAACCGCTTGGTGCACATGGCCGCTCCCATCCGCGTGATCATGCCGGAACGACGGCGGGACTGTTGACGGCATGGCACGCGACGCCGTCGATCAGTTCCGGCGTCTTCTGGCGGCAGAGATCGAAGGCGAGGGGACAGCGCGGGTTGAAGGAGCAGCCCCGCGGCGGATCGATCGGATTCGGAATCTCGCCCTTTACCGGGATGCGCTGGCGACCGGACATCGCAAGGTCCGGAACCGCGCCGAGCAGCATCTTCGTGTAGGGCATCCGCGGGTTCTCGAACAATTCCCGACCCTCGGCGATCTCGACGATGCGGCCGAGATACATCACGCCGATCCGGCTCGCCATGTGGCGGACCACTGCGAGATTGTGGCTGATGAAGAGATAGGTGAGGCCGAACTTGTCCTGCAGGTCGCGCATCAGATTGAGGATCTGCGCCTGCACGGAAACGTCGAGCGCCGAGGTCGGCTCGTCGCAGACGATGAACTCGGCCTCGGACGCCAGCGCCCGGGCGATCGCGATGCGCTGGCGCTGGCCGCCGGAAAATTCGTGCGGGAATTTCTGGCCGTCGTCGGGGTGCAGGCCGACCAGCGAGAGCAATTCGCCGACCCGGGCCTTGATGTCGCGCTCGCCCTGGATCAGGTCGAAGGCGCGGATCGGCTCGGCGACGATGGCGGCGACCCGGTAGCGCGGATTGAGGCTCGCATAGGGATCCTGAAAAACCATCTGGATGCGCCGGCGCAAGCGGCGGCGCGCCTGGCCCTGCCGCGGGTCGGTCATCGAGACCCCGTCGATGACGACCTCGCCCGAACTCGGCGGCAGCAGGCCGACCACCATGCGTGCGACCGTGGTCTTGCCGGAACCGGATTCGCCGACCAGCGCGAAGGTCTCGCCGCGCTTGATGTCGAAAGAGACGCCGTCGACGGCTTTCAGGAATTCGAGATGGCCGCCCTCGATCACGCGGTTGAGCCACGGCTTGGAGACGTCGAAGACGCGGCGCAGGTTCCTGACCTCGATCAATGTCGCGCTCATGCCGCCGTCTCCTTCGCCGGCTCGAACAGGTGGCAGGCGACGGATTGCGTGCCCTGCCGGATCGGCTCGGGGCGTTCGACGTGGCAGCGATCGAAGGCAAACGCGCAGCGCGGATTGAACGGGCAGCCTGGCGGAATCGCCGACAGCCGCGGCATCGAGCCGGGGATCTGCACCAGGCGCTTGTCCTCGCCGGCGAGGGTCGGGATCGCGCCCATCAGGCCCTTGGCATAGGGATGCAGCGGGTTACGCACCACCTCCTGCACCGGGCCGATCTCGGCGATGCGGCCGGAATACATCACCGCAACGCGGTCACAGGTTTCGGCGATCACGCCCATGTCGTGGGTCACCAGCATCACGGCGGTACCGTGGTCCCGGCCGAGCCGCTTGATCAGCGCAATGATCTGCGCCTGCACGGAGACGTCGAGCGCGGTGGTCGGCTCGTCGGCGATGATCAACTCGGGCTCGGCGCAGATCGCAAGCGCGATGACGACGCGCTGGCGCATGCCGCCGGAGAATTCGTGCGGATAGCCGTCGATGCGCTTTTCCGGCGCAGGAATGCCGACCTCGGCCAACAGATCGATGGCGCGCCTGCGCGCGGCGCTCTCGCTGAGATTGCTGTGGGTGCGAATGGTCTCGATGATCTGGTCGCCGATCCGGTAGAGCGGATTGAGGCTGGTCAGCGGATCCTGGAAGATCATGCCGATCCGCTTGCCCCTGATGCGGCGGATCTCCTCCGGCGGAAGATGGTCGATCCGCGTGCCCGACAGTTCGATCTCGCCGCCGGAAATGCGGCCGGGCGGATCGATCAGCCCGATCACGGCAAGGCCGGTGACCGATTTGCCGGCGCCGGACTCGCCGACCACGCCGAGCACCTCGCCCTTGGCGATGTCGAACGACACGCCGTTGATGGCGCGCAAGGTCGCACGGCGGGTGACGAATTCCACCTCGAGATTGCGCACGGAAAGAACAGGCTTGGTCATCGGAGCTTTGGATTGAGTGCGTCGCGCAGCCAGTCGCCGAGCAGGTTGATGGAGAGGATCAGGCCGGCCAGCGCAATGCCCGGGAAGGCGACGATCCACCATTCGCCGGCGAACAGATAGTTGTTGCCGATCCGGATCAGGGTGCCGAGCGAGGGCATGGTGTCGGGCATGCCGGCGCCAAGGAACGACAGCGTCGCCTCGGTGATGATCGCGAGCGCGAGGTTGATGGTGGCGATGACGAGGATTGGGCCCATCGTGTTCGGCAGCACGTGCCGCAGCATGATCTTCGGCGCCGGCAGGCCGATCAGCTGCGCCGCGGCGACGTAATCCTTGTTCTTCTCGACCATCACCGAACCGCGCACGGTGCGGGCATATTGCACCCAGAAACTGAGGCCGATCGCGATGATGAGCACGCCGAGCGTGCTCATCTCGTCGAGCCGGTTGCCGAGCAGCGATTTGGCGACGCCGTTGACCAGCAGGGCGATCAGGATCGCGGGGAAGGTGAGCTGCACGTCGGCGATCCGCATGATCACGGTGTCGACCACACCGCCGAAATAGCCTGCGATCAGCCCGAGGGCGATGCCGAGCGCGCCGGCAAAGACCACGCCGGCCAGGCCGACTGCAAGCGAGATGCGCAGGCCGTAAAGGATCGCCGAGAGCACGTCCCGGCCCTGCTCGTCGGTGCCGAGCAGGAACGGGCTTTGGCCGTCGGCGGTCCACAGCGGCGCGATCCGCGAGTTGATCAGCTGCAGCTGTGCCGGGTCGAACGGGTTCTGCACCGCGAGCCACGACGCGAAAATTGCGAGCAGAAAGAACAGCAGCGTGATCACGGCGGCGACCATCGTCAGCCTGGAGCGGCGGAACGAATAGAAGATGTCGCTGTCGAGCGCGCGCCTGAACCAGCCGGCAGGGGCCTGGTGGTCTTGGGAACGATGGGGGACGACGGCATCGGACATCGGTCAGCCCCTCACGCCGCGCGGCCGACGGTCGACCGCAAGCGCGGATCGACCACGGTGTAGAGGATGTCGACCACGAGATTGATGGTGACGAAGATCAGCGAGACCATCAACAGATACGCAGCCATGATCGGGATATCGACATTTTGCACGGCCTGCACGAACAGAAGTCCCATGCCCGGCCATTGGAACACGGTTTCGGTGATGATCGAGAAAGCAATAACCGAGCCAAACTGCAGGCCGGCCACCGTGATTACCGGAACCAGGGTGTTCTTCAACGCATGGCCGAAATGGATTGCGCGCGTGGTCAGTCCGCGGGCGCGGGCGAAGCGGATATAGTCGGTCCGCAACACTTCCAGCATTTCGGCGCGCACCAGCCGCATGATCAGGGTCATCTGGAACAGCCCGAGCGTGATCGCCGGCATGATCAGCGCCTTCAGGCCGGATACGGTGAGCAGTCCGGTGGTCCACCAGCCGAGCTTCACCACCTCGCCGCGGCCGAAGGAGGGCAGCCAGCCCAGCGTCACCGCGAACAGATAGATCAGGAGGATGCCGATCAGGAAGGTCGGCAGCGAAATGCCAATCAGCGATACCGCCTGGAATAATTTGGCAAGCACGGTGTCGCGGCGCAGCGCCGAATAGACCCCCATCAGGATGCCGGCCACCATCGCGAACAGCGTCGCGCAGATCGAAAGCTCCAGCGTCGCCGGCAGCCGTTCCGCCAGCAGCGAGGAGACCGGCAGGCGGAACTGGTAGGACACGCCGAACTTGAACTGCAGCGCATTGATGAAGTAGCGGCCGAACTGCACCAGCACGGGATCGTCGAGGCCGAGCGACTGCCGGATCTCAGCGCGCTGCGCGGCCGAGGTGTCGATCGAGACGATCTGGTTCACCGGGTCGCCGGCGAAGCGGAACATCGCGAACGCAATCACGCCCACGGCGAGCATCACGCCGATCGCCTGCAGGAAGCGGCGAAGAGTGAAAGCCAGCATCTCTACCTTTCACTGCTTTGACATTCGGCGCGCGGCTTTGCGCGGCCGGAAAACGAGCGGTCCCGGAAGCCTGCGCTTCCGGGACCCAATTCGCCAAAGCCACTATTCACCCTGTTTGGTCGCCCAGTAGAGCAGCACCTGGTTGTCCGCGCGCTGGGTCAATTTGACCTTTTTCGACACGCCCCACACCAGCGGTTGCTGATGCAGCGGAATGTAGCCGTAATCCTTGATGACGATGTCGTAGGCTTGCTTGATCAACTGGTCGCGCTTGGCGGTGTCGCCCTCGATCAGGACCTTGTCGGTGAGCGCGTCGACTTCCTTGTTGCAATAGCCACCGAGATTGGCCTCGCCGCGGGTGGCATCCTTCGGATCGTCGCGGCAGCCGAGGATGTCGTGCAGCACGTTGTGCGAGTCGGACGTCGCGGGCGTCCAGCCCAGCATGAAGAACGAGGTCTGGTAGCCGCCGGGCTTCAGCACCTTGGCGAAATACTGCGCCTTCGGCTGCGCCAGCAGGTTCACCTTGACGCCGATGCGGGCCAGCATGCCGACCACCGCCTGGCAGATCGCTGCGTCGTTGACGTAGCGGTCGTTCGGGCAGTCCATCGTGACTTCGAAGCCGTTCGGATAGCCGGCGTCGGCCAGCAGCTTCTTGGCACCATCAGGATCGAGCTTCGGCCGGGTGAAATCCTTCGACAGCGGATAGAGCTCGGGGGCGATCATCAACGTCGAGGGGGTCGACATGCCGCGCATGACGCGGGTCTTGATCAGATCGACGTCGATGGTCTTGTAGAAAGCTTCGCGGACGCGGATGTCCTTGAACGGATTCTTGCCCTTGACGTTGGAGTACAGCAGCTCGTCGCGCGCCGTATCCATGCCGATGAAGATGGTACGAATCTCCGGCGCGGTCATGACGGTGGCGACGCCGCTGGAATTGACGCGCTGGATGTCCTGGAGCGGAACCGGTTCGATGACGTCGACTTCGCCCGAGAGCAGCGCGGCAACGCGGGTGGCGTCGGAGCCGATCGGGGTGAAGATGATCTCCTTGAGATTATGCTCGGGCTTGCGCCAATAGCCGGGAAACGCCTTGAACACGGTCTTCACGCCGGGCTGGTGGCTCTCGATCGTGAAGGGACCGGTGCCGTTCTCGTGCAGCGCCGCGTAGCTCGGCGTGGTTGCGGAGGCCGGCGTCGGTGCGACCGAGTTGTTCTCCTCGGACCACTTCTTGTCCATGATGTACCAGCTATCCCATTGCGAGATCAGGATGGGATTGGGCGAATCCAGCGTCACGTCGACGGTGTAGTCGTCGACCTTGCTGAACTTGGCGTCGGCCGGGACGTTGCTGAGGAAGTTGGAGCCCTTGGCGCGGACGCGCTCGGCCGAGAACAGCACGTCGTCGGCGGTGAAGGGATCGCCATTGTGGAATTTCACGCCCTTGCGCAGATGGAAGCGCCATTTGGTCGGGCTCAGCGTCTCCCAGCTTTCCGCCAGGGCCGGAATGATCTTGAGGTCCTTGTCGCGCGCGGTGAGGCCTTCGTAGACGTGGGCGTGGTGCGCGATCGTCGTGGTTTCCTTCAGCGTGTAGGGATCCAGCGACTTCAGCTCGCCCTGGTTCGCATACTTCAACGTCTGGGCCGATGCCGGCAAAGCAAAGGCGACGAGTGCGGCGACAGTCGCCGCAAACAAACTCCAACGTACCGACATGTAATCCCGCGTCCCCGTTCTTGTCCGCCGGCTGCTTTGTCCGGCTGGTATTATTGATCCATGTTGCCAGAGTTTACCGGCCGCGCAAGCGCGATTTGCCAAAGGGTTAACCCGTCCGCGCGGGTGCAGCGCAATGAACCGGATTGGAGAGTAGGCTGTCGGCTCGAACGCGTGACATTCGACTTTTGGAGTGCCGCTTGTCGGTCACGGGAATGATCACCGGCGCGCCTCGAGCAACCGCTCCTGACGGTTTGGAGCAACCGCTCCAAACGGTTTGGTTGACCATAACGGATGATTGAGGCCGACTGCCCCCCGGGGCAGGTACGGCTCGCTTGCGCAACTCGCCCCGTCCCGGCGATACTGTGGCGGGCCAAGGCGCATTTGAGGAGGCGGATATGAAGGTCAACGTCGAGATAGATTGCACGCCCCTCGAAGCGCGGCAGTTCTTCGGCCTGCCGGATGTGGCGCCGATGCAAACCGCCGTCATGGACAAGCTGCAGCAGCAGATGCTGTCGAACATCGAGAAGATTTCGCCGGAATCGCTGATGCAGAGCTGGTTCACCTTCGATCCCAAGCTCGCCGAGCGCTTCCAGGACATGTTCGTGGCGATGGCCGGCTTCGGCGGCGCGAGCAAGAAGAAATAGTGGCCGGCATGGACAGGAGCGTTGATGGGACCGAACGCCGGTTGCGCCCGCCGAGCCTGTTCCTGATGCTGGCGGAGGCGCGCGGCGTGCTCGAGCTCAACTCGAGCCTGCTGCTGTTGCCTTTGCTGATGCGGGCGCCGAGAGGCGACGGTCATCCGGTGCTGGCGCTGCCGGGCTTCCTCGCCAGCGACCTTTCGATGGCGCCGATGCGGCGCTATCTGAAGGAGCTCGGCTATGATGCCTATGCCTGGAACATGGGCCGCAATTTCGGCGGGATTTCCAGCAGGCGGGCTGCGCTGCGCGACCTGCTGAAGCGGGTCCATGAGGCGTCCGGGCGCAAGGTCTCGATCATCGGCTGGAGCCTCGGCGGCGTCTATGCGCGCGACCTGGCGTCGCAGATGCCGGAGCTGGTGCGCTCCATCATCACCCTGGGCAGCCCGTTCGCCGACGACATCCGCGCCACCAATGCGACGCGGCTCTATGAGCTGTTGTCCGGCGAAGCTGTCGACGACATCCCGGAAATCCGCGCCGCGATCGCCGGCGACATGCCGGTGCCGACGACCTCGATTTATTCCCGCACCGATGGCATCGTGAACTGGCGGACCTCGCGCGTGCGGCCGTCGGCGACCGCCGAGAACATCGAGGTGCATTTCGCCAGCCATATCGGCCTCGGCGTCAATCCCGCGGCGCTGTGGGCGATTGCGGACCGGCTGGCCCAGCCGGAAGGGGAATTCCGGCATTTTGACCGCTCGGGCCCCTTTGCCATTGCCTACGGGCCGGCAGAACAGGCACTATCCTGACCAAACGACGAGAAGCGCCGCCCACGGCGCCCGCGTAAGTAGGCTCTCGGGAGGAGATCATGAGCGACGCCAAGAAGCTGTCCTCGCTGGACGCATCGTTTCTCTATCTGGAAACGCCGGAAATGCCGATGCATGTCGGCAGCATGGCGATCTTCCGCCTGCCCGACGGCTACAAGGGCGACTTCTTCGAGGAGTTCAAGGCGATGATCGCCTCGCGGCTGCACATCGCGCCGATCCTCAAGGCACGCCTGCAGAAGGCGCCGCTCGACATCGATCACCCGTCCTGGGTCGAGGACGATCAGTTCGACATCGACCGTCACATCTTCCGCGCCAGCCTGCCGGCGCCGCGCGATCGCGCGACGCTGGAGCGTATCGTCGGCTGGATGCACGCCAAGCTGTTGAACCGCGCCCGCCCGCTCTGGGAGTTCTACGTCTTCGAGGGCATGAAGGACAACGAGATCGGGCTCTATTCCAAGATGCACCACGCCTGCATCGACGGCGGCGCCGGCGCGGCGCTGACCAGCATGATCTACGACCTGACGCCGGTGCCGCGCGAGATCGAGCCGCCGAGCGCGAAGAAGGTCGCGCAGGAGCCGCGCGACATCGCGGCCAATCTGATCGATGCCTATCAGCAGCTCTGGACCCAGCCGTTCGAGGCGGCCGCCGCCGCGCAGAAGAGCCTGGAGCTGCCGCGTTCCGGCAAGAGCGACCTCGGCTCGATCCTGTTCGACAACGCCATGTTCCAGATCGAGAGCGCGGTGAAGTTCGCCGGCTCGATGCCGACGGTCATGAAGAGCCTGTCCGACGTCGTCGCCAAGGTCGCCGATCCGAGATCGCGCGAGAGCCTGCAGGCGATGTCCTCGCCGCCGACCATCCTCAACAAGGCGATCTCGTCCGAGCGCAGCTTTGCCGGCACCTCGATCTCGCTGTCACGTGCCAAGGCACTGGCGAAGGCGTCCAGCGGCAAGCTCAACGACGTCGTGCTGGCGCTCGCCTCCGGCGTGGTGCGGCGCTATCTGATCAGCCAGGGCGCGCTGCCGAACAAGTCGCTGACGGCAGGTGTTCCGATCTCGCTGCGCGAGGAGGGCAATGCCGAATCCAACAACCAGGTGTTCGGCATGATCTGCTCGATCGCGACCGACATCGAGGACCCCCGGAAGCGGCTCGAAACCATCATCGCGCAGTCGACCAAGTCCAAGGAGATGTCGCATCCGCTGCGCGCCTTGGTGCCGCAGGTCACCAACATCTCGCTGCTGGGCGCGCCGATCCTGGTGCAGATCCTGGCGCTGCTCTACAGCCGCTCCGACCTTTCCAACGTGCTGCCGCCGGCGACCAACATCACGGTCTCGAACGTGCCGGGGCCGCGGCAGACGCTGTATGCGGCCGGTGCCGAGCTGCTGCACATCTTCCCGGTTTCGATCTCGACCCACGGCGTGGCGCTCAACATCACCGTGCAGAGCTACCGCGATCAGCTCGATTTCGGCTTCATCGTGGGTGCCAACATCATTCCCCACGTGCAGGTGATGTGCGACATGTTGCCGCTCGAGTTCGATGTCCTCGAGGCGGCGTTCGCTCCCCCGCCTGCGGACATCAAGGGCGCAGCCGAATAAGGATCCCTGTCGATGATTGAGATGCCACCGCTGCAGTTCGCCGAGACGAACGGCATCCGCATGGGGTTTTATGAAGCAGGCCCCAAGACCGACACGCCGCCGGTGGTGCTGTGCCACGGCTGGCCTGAACTGGCATTCTCCTGGCGCCACCAGATCAAGGCGCTGGGCGAGGCCGGCATCCGGGTGATTGCGCCGGATCAGCGCGGCTATGGCGCGACCGACCGGCCTGAGCCGGTCGAGGCCTACGACATGGAGCACCTGACCGGCGATCTCGTCGGCCTGCTCGACCATCTCAAGATCGACAAGGCGATCTTCGTCGGTCACGACTGGGGCGGCTTTGTCGTCTGGCAGATGCCGCTCAGGCATCCTGCGCGGGTTGCCGGCGTCGTCGGCGTCAACACGCCGCATTGGGACCGCGCGCCGATGGATCCGATCGCGCTGTTCCGCCAACGCTTCGGCGATCACATGTACATCGTCCAGTTCCAGGATCCGGCGCGCGAGCCCGACCGCATCTTCGGCAGCCGCGTCGAGCAGACCTTCGACGCCTTCATGCGCAAGCCGGTGCCGCGTCCGGCGGATGCGCCACCCGACCAGCCGATCGCCGGCGTCGGCGCCTCGGCGCGGCTCAACCTGGCGTTTCCGCAGATGATCGCGAACTACGACGCCAAGCATGATCCGCGCACGCCGATCCTGTCCGCGGACGAGAAAAAGGTGTTCGTCGACACCTTCACCAGGACCGGCTTCACCGGCGGCATCAACTGGTATCGCAATTTCACCCGCAACTGGGAGCGCTCGGCCGGGCTGGACCATCACGTCCGGGTGCCGTCGCTGATGATCATGGCCGAGAACGACGCGGTGCTGCCGCCTTCGGCCGCCGACGGCATGGAGCGGCTGGTGCCGGACCTCGAGAAGTACCTGGTCAAGGACAGCGGCCATTGGACGCAGCAGGAAAAGCCTGACGAAGTCAGTGCGAAGCTGATCGAATGGCGCAAACGTAGGTTCTGATAGCCGTCATCCTGAGGTGCGCGCCAGCTTTGGCGCGCCTCGAAGGATGAGAGGGACTGGAGCAAGCGGCCATCCTTCGAGACGCGCGCGTTGCGCGCTCCTCAGGATGACGGCGCGTAGCGAGGGGGCACTTCGAAAATGGCGTCCGGCAACAGACTGAGTCCGATTCCGCATCCGCCGACGAAGCCGGTGGTCGGCAACATGCTGTCGCTGGACTCGACCGCGCCGGTGCAGCATCTCGTCAAGCTCTCCAAGGAGCTCGGACCGATCTTCTGGCTCGACATGATGGGCGCGCCGCTCGTGATCGTGTCCGGTCACGATCTGGTCGACGAGCTCTCCGACGAGAAGCGCTTCGACAAGGCGGTGCGCGGCTCGCTGCGCCGGGTGCGCGCGGTCGGCGGCGACGGGCTGTTCACCGCCGACACCAAGGAGCCGAACTGGAGCAAGGCGCACAACATCCTGATGCAGCCGTTCGGCAACCGCGCCATGCAGTCGTACCACCCGAGCATGGTCGACATCGCCGAGCAGCTGGTCAAGAAATGGGAGCGCCTCAACGCCGACGAGGAGATCGAGGTCGTCCACGACATGACGGCGCTCACCCTCGACACCATCGGCCTCTGCGGCTTCGACTACCGCTTCAATTCGTTCTACCGCCGCGACTACCACCCGTTCGTGGAATCGCTGGTGCGCTCGCTCGAAACCATCATGATGACCCGCGGCCTGCCGCTCGAGGGTCTGTGGATGCAGAAGCGGCGCAAGACGCTCGCCGACGACGTCGCCTTCATGAACAAGATGGTCGACGAGATCATCGCCGAGCGGCGCGGCAACACGGCCGCGACCGACGACAAGAAGGACATGCTGGCGGCGATGATGACCGGCGTCGACCGCGCCACCGGCGAGCAACTCGACGACGTCAACATCCGCTACCAGATCAACACCTTCCTGATCGCCGGCCACGAGACCACCAGCGGCCTGCTGTCGTGCACGATCTACGCGCTGCTGAAGCACCCGGAGGTGCTGAAGAAGGCCTATGAGGAGGTCGATCGCGTCCTCGGGCCCGACGTCAATGCGCGGCCGACCTATCAGCAGGTGACGCAGCTCACCTACATCACCCAATGCCTGAAGGAGGCGCTGCGGCTGTGGCCGCCGGCGCCGGCCTACGGCATCGCGCCGCTGAACGACGAGATGATCGGCGGCAAGTACAAGCTGAAGAAGAACACCTTCATCACCATCCTGGTGATGGCGCTGCATCGCGATCCCAGCGTCTGGGGTCCGAACCCCGACGTGTTCGATCCCGAGAATTTCAGCCGTGAGGCGGAGGCCAAGCGCCCGATCAATGCCTGGAAGCCGTTCGGCAACGGCCAGCGCGCCTGCATCGGCCGCGGCTTTGCCATGCACGAGGCGGCGCTGGCGATCGGGATGATCCTGCAACGCTTCAAGCTGATCGACGTGCATCGCTACCAGATGCATCTGAAGGAGACGCTGACGGTCAAGCCGGACGGCTTCAGGATCAAGGTACGGCCGCGCGACGACAAGGACCGCGGCGCGTTCGCCGGCAGCACGGGCGCGGTTGCGGCCGCGCCGAAGGCGCCGCGCGCGCCGACCACGCGTCCCGGCCACAACACGCCGATGCTGGTGCTGTACGGCTCCAATCTCGGCTCCGCCGAGGAATTGGCGACTCGCATGGCCGATCTGTCCGAGATCAACGGCTTCGCGACGCGGCTGGGTCCGCTGGACGATTATGTCGGCAAGCTGCCGGAGGAGGGCGGCGTGTTGATCATCTGCGCCTCCTACAACGGCGCGGCGCCCGACAACGCCACGCAGTTCGTCAAATGGCTCGAGAGCGACCTGCCGAAGGATGCCTTCGCCAAGGTCCGCTACGCGGTGTTCGGTTGCGGCAACAGCGATTGGGCGGCGACCTACCAGTCGGTGCCGCGCTTCATCGACGAGCAGCTCACCAAACATGGTGCGCGCGCGGTCTATCCGCGCGGCGAGGGCGATGCGCGCAGCGATCTCGACGGCCAGTTCCAGAAATGGTTCCCGGAGGCGGCCAAGGTCGCGACCAAGGAATTCGGCATCGACTGGAATTTCACCCGGACCGCCGAGGACGAGCCGCTCTATGCGATCGAGCCGGTGGCGCAGGGTGCGGTCAACACCATCGTGACGCAAGGCGGCGCGGTGCCGATGAAGGTGCTCGCCAACAGCGAGCTGCAGACCAAGGCAGGCGCTCATCCGTCGGAGCGTTCGACCCGGCATATCGAGGTCGAGTTGCCGGCCAGTCTGAAATACCGTGTCGGCGATCATCTCAGCGTGGTGCCGCGCAACGATCCGACTCTGGTCGATTCCGTTGCGCGCCGCTTCGGCTTCCTGCCGGCCGACCAGATCCGTCTGCAGGTCTCGGAAGGCCGCCGCGCGCAATTGCCGGTCGGCAACGCCGTGTCGGTCGGGCGGCTGCTCACCGAGTTCGTCGAGTTGCAGCAGGTCGCGACCCGCAAGCAGATCCAGATCATGGCCGAGCACACCCGCTGCCCGGTGACCAAGCCGAAGCTGATGGCCTATGTCGGCGACGACGAGGCGTCGGCCGCGCGCTATCGCACCGACGTCTTGGCGAAGCGCAAATCGGTGTTCGACCTGCTCGAGGAATATCCGGCCTGCGAGCTGCCGTTCCACCTCTATCTTGAAATGCTGTCGCTGCTGGCGCCGCGCTATTATTCGATCTCGTCGTCTCCGGCCGGCGAGGCGCAGCGCTGCAGTGTCACCGTGGGCGTGGTGGAGGCGCCGGCAAGTTCCGGCCGCGGCATCTACAAGGGCGTCTGCTCGAACTACCTGGCGCGCCGCCGCGCCGGCGACACCGTCCACGCCACCATCAAGGAGACCAAGGCCGGCTTCCGCCTGCCCGACGACAACGCCGTGCCGATCATCATGATCGGGCCGGGCACCGGGCTCGCACCGTTCCGCGGCTTCCTGCAGGAGCGCGCCGCGCGCAGGGCGCAGGGTGCGACGCTGGGGCCGGCGATGCTGTTCTTCGGCTGCCGGCACCCCGAGCAGGACTTTATCTATGCGGATGAGCTGAAGGCGTTCGCAGCCGACGGCGTCAGTGAACTCCACACCGCCTTCTCGCGTGCCGACGGTCCGAAGACCTATGTGCAGCACCTCGTCGCCGCGCAGAAGGACCAGGTCTGGGAGCTGATCCAGAAGGGTGCGATCGTCTATGTCTGCGGCGACGGCGGCAGGATGGAGCCCGACGTCAAGGCGACCCTGATGTCGATCTATCGCGAGCGCACCGGTGTCGACACTGACGCCGCCGCGCGCTGGATCGAGGAAATGGGCACCAGGAACCGCTACGTGCTCGACGTCTGGACAGGTGGGTAGCTGCTTCGTTGTAGCCCGGATGGAGCGAAGCGTAATCCGGGACAGCGTCGCATGCGGGCGGACTGGCCCCCGGATTTCGCTTCGCTTCATCCGGGCTACGGCAGAGGTGCCTGCCATGATACAAACCGCCGCATGATTCCATGGGAAAAGATCGATACCACGCGCATTCCCGGCACCGAGGGTGAATTGCGTCTGATGCGGCGAGGCCGCGAATTCTCGATCATGCTCGGCACCAACGAGCTGATGAACAGCCGCCTGTCGGGCTCGGAAGAGGCGTTGGCGACGCTTGCCGCGAAGAAGATCGAGACCGTCGAACGGCCGCATTTTCTGATCGGCGGCCTCGGCATGGGCTTTACGCTGCGGGCCGCACTCGCCGTGCTCGGGCCCGAGGCGAGAATCGTGGTGGCCGAACTGGTGCCGGCTGTCGTTGCCTGGGCGCGAGGCCCGATGGCGGAGATCTTCGGCGACAGCCTGAACGATCCGCGTGTGAATATCCGGGAGGAGGATGTTGCCAGCGTGATCGAACGCCAACCGCTCAGCTTCGATGCCATCCTGCTCGACGTCGATAACGGGCCTGAAGGTCTCACCCGCAAGGCCAATGACGCGCTGTATGATGTCTCCGGGCTCAAGATCGCACACGCGGCATTGCGGTGCGGCGGCGTGCTTGCGGTCTGGTCGTCCGGTCCGAATGCCAGGTTCCCGAAATCGCTGACCCGGGCCGGGTTCGCGGTCAACGAAATTGCCGTCCGAGCCACCGGCCGGGGCCGCGGTGTCCGCCATGTGATCTGGATCGCGGTCAAGGACTAGCTGCCATCCGGGCGCGCCCGCCAGCATGATCATGCCAGTGGCCGAGCACAAGCCATCGCGATGCTTCAGAACATCGTGTTGTTGTTGGAGGGATTCTCCGGAACGGGCTGCGCCACGTCCCAGTGCTCGACGATCTTGCCGTCCTCGAGCTTGAAGATGTCGACGATCGCGTTGCCGCGGGTGCCGGGCTCGCGCACGGCGTGGACGTGCAGGATCACGTAGTCGCCGTCGACGAATGAGCGCTTGATCTCGCTGTGCGAGTTCGGAAACTTCTCGCGCAGGAAGCCGATGAACTTGCGGAAGCCTTCCGGGCCGTCGGCCGCGCCGGGATTGTGCTGCACATAGCGGTTGCCGACATAGGCGAGCGCCGCGTCGGCGTCCTTCTGGTTCAGTCCCTTCTCGTAGAACGCCAGCACCGCCTTGCGGTTGGCTTCCTGCTGCGTTTCGCTGGCGGCAGCCATTGCCGATGAAGACGCGAGCGCGAGGAGGAGAGCGGCGACGGCTGTCCGTGGCCGGAGAAGGGTCTTCATCTGGTTGCTCCCGGTGGCTGAGCGGTGGATAGCGCTCTCTACAGCGTCCATGCTGCGCCCGGAAGAACGCACTCCTGGCTCACATAGTTACCGGAAGATACCGGAGCCCCGTTCCGATGGAATCGGGACGGGGCTCTCGATTCTGGCTTTGAGGCGTTTTCTTCACGCGAACCGGTATCCACTTCGCTCGAAAACGCTCTGGCCTCACGCCGCCTTCGCCGCCGCGCCATGCGCGTGCTTGTCGATGGCGTCGATGATCTGCGGCCACATCGGAATCGGCAGGGCGTGGCCCATGCCCTCGATCATCACCAGCTTCGCGCCCGGGATCGAGACCGCGGTGTCCTTGCCGCCTTCGGGATGCACCAGCGGATCGATGGTACCGTGGATCACCAGCGTCGGCGCCTTGACGCCGCGCAGGCGCTCCTTGCGGCTGCCGGAGGCGAGGATGGCGCGGAGCTGGCGGCCGACGCCCTCCGGATTGAGGCCGCGCTCGAAAGTGCGCCGCGCGCGTTCGGGATCGAGCGCCTCATCCTCGGGAAACGAGCCGTTGCGCAGGACTTTCCAGGTCTGCCCGAAGCGGACGAAATACTCTTCCTTGCTCTTCGGTGGCGGCGCCATCAGCACTGCGGTCGCCTCGCGGGTCGGGCCCGGGATCTTTGGATTGCCCGTGGTCGACATGATCGAGGTCAGCGAGCGCACGCGCTCGGGGAAGGTGATGGCAACCTCCTGCGCGATCATGCCGCCCATCGAGGCCCCGACCAGATGCGCGGTGCGGATGCCGAGCACATCCATCAGCCCGATCGTGTCCCTCGCCATGTCGGCCAGCTTGTAGGGCGCTGCGACCGGGATCTTCAGGAAGCGGAGCTTGAGCAGTTCGAGCGCGGTCAGCCGCTTGCCGCCGCTCAGGCGGGAGGATTTGCCGATATCCCTGTTGTCGAATCGGATGACGCGAAAACCGCGCGCGGCGAGCTGGCGGCAGAACTCGTCGTCCCAATGGATCATCTGGGCGCCGAGGCCCATGATCAGGAGCAGCGGCTCGGCATTCGCATCGCCAAAAATCTCGTAGCAGATGTCGATGCCATTGGCGCGGATGATCTGCGGCGGCTGATGGGCGAGCGTGGTCACGGGCGTCCCCTGCTGGTGTCGCGGTCAAGAACCTCTATGCCACGGATTGACGCAGCGCAGAAGAGCCTCGGCGTCGCCGGTCGCGCCGCGCAGTTGACCGATCAGCAGCAACAGTGTCGTATGGCAGAAACAAATCGAAGCGCGGCAAGCGCCCGAAATTGGTGTGGAGGAGCGCCGCATGGCCGACAAGGGCAACGACCCTGCCGTGATCTGGCAGACGATGATTGGCGAGATGGAGAAGGGGTTCAACTCCTTCGGCAACCAGCTCATGAGCTCGCCGGAATTTTCCAAGGCGATGAACCAGGCCGGCGGCGTCGCGGCCGGCGCGCAGAAGCAGCTCGGCGAGCTGATGGAGAAATATCTGCTGGCGATGAACCTGCCGAGCCGCGCCCAGCTCGTCGGCATGGCGGAGCGCCTGCAATCGATGGAGAACCAGCTCAACGAGATCAAGACGCTGCTGCAGCAGGTGCACCACAATTCGCTGGCGCCGGACGACGGCCATGGCGCAACGCCGCGGCCACCGCGGACCAAGCAGCCGCCGGCGGAGGGAGGCAGCAAATGAATGCTCCCACCCCCTTTGATTTCGCCTCGATCTCCGAGCGGGTCCAGTCCGAGGTGCAGCGCGCGATCCAGCGCAGCATCAAGGGCGTCGAGTATTTCTCGAGCTCCGGTCCGTCGCTCGGCTCGACGCCGAAAGACGTGCTGTATTCGCGCGGCACCATGAACCTCTATCACTACCGGCCGCTGGCCAGCGAGGTCTATCGCGTGCCGGTGCTGATCGTGATGGCGACCACCAACCGCGGCTACATCCTCGACCTGGTGCCGGGGCAGAGCTTCATCGAATTCCTGCTCAGGCGCGGCTTCGACGTCTACATGCTGGACTGGAGTGCGCCGAAGCCGGAGGAAAAATCGCTGCGCATGGAGGATTACGTCCTCGACTTCATTCCGGAATCGGTCCGCCGCGTGCAGCAGGATTCCGGCGAAAAGGACGTCTCGGTGATCGGCTATTGCTTCGGCGGCGTGCTGTCGCTGCTGTACGGCTCGATCTTCAACGACGGGCCGATGAAGAACCTGATCTGCTTCACCACGCCGATCGATTTCCGCGAGATGAAGCTGTTCTCGAATTTCGCCGACCGGCGTTATTTCGACGTCGACCGGCTGATCGACAGCACCGGCAACATGCCGCCCGAACTGATCCTGCAATCGTTCGACATGTTGCGGCCGGCCGCGCGTGTCGTCGGCCAGATCCAGCTCTGGGACAACATCTGGAACGACGAGTTCGTCAAGTCGTACCGGATGTTCGATCGCTGGGCGACCGACACGTTGCCGCTCGCCGGCGAATATTTCCGCGCCATCACCAAGGACCTGATGTGGGACAACAAGCTCTACAACGACACCATGACCGTCGGCGGCCGCGAGGCGAAGCTTGCCGACATCAAGGTGCCGATCCTGCACGCGGTCGCCGAGCACGACCACATTGTGCCGTATGATGCGGCAAAGCACCTGATCACAAAGATCGGCTCCGAGGACAAGGAGGAGGTGATGCTGAAGGGCGGTCACGTCTCGCTGGTCGCCGGCGCCAATGCAATCAAGCGGCTGTGGCCGAAACTGGACTCCTGGTTGAGCAAAAGATCGACCTAAGAAGGGTCGACTTGAGAGAGATCGACATGACCGAACAACGTTCCTATCCGCGCCGCGTCAAGACCGAGGCGGGCGACATCGAGTTTCGCCTGATGATTCGGGACCACGAGGCCGCGGTGCTTGCCTTCGCGCAAAAGCTGCCGACGCATGATCTCTTGTTCCTGCCGCGCAACATCAGCCAGCCGAAGGTGCTGTCGGCCTGGATCAACGAGATCGAGCGCGGTGACATCACGAGCCTGCTCGCGATCAAGGACGGCAAGGTGGTCGGCTGCGGCACCCTGGTGCGCGATCCGCATTCCTGGTCGCCGCATGTCGGCGAGATCCGGATGGTGGTGTCGCTCGATGTGCGCGGGCAGGGGGTCGGCCGGGCGCTGTCGCAGGAGACCTTCGCCATCGCGCTCGGCGCCGGGCTGGAGAAGTTCTCGGTGCAGATGACCGTCGACCAGCGGGCGGCGATCGCGCTGTTCGAAAGCCTCGGCTTCAAGGCGGAGGCCCTGCTGCGCGACCATGTCCGCGACGTCGAGGGCAAGACCCACGACATTGTCGTGCTGGGGCACAATGTGGCGCAGGTCCGGGCACAGATGGAGGCGTACGGGGTCTCTTACGCGGTAAGCGGTAATTAGAAACCTCTTTCTGCTGGTTCTCTAGGCAATCTGCCGGATCTTCGTGCTGTTCACAGGTTCGTGATATCGCGTCGCAACATCAATGTTGCGGCGCACCATGAGGTGTGTCATAACACCGTTGCCCCGGGCCAAACCGGACGGGGTGAGCCCATAGCTCAAACCTGAGGATGGAGAGACCCCAATGACCACCGAAACCAATTCCGTGCTGAACAGCGTCAAGGAAGCCTTCGCGCCCGTCACCGAGGCGTTCACCAAGCTTCAGAACCTGGAAGTTCCGGAAGCCGCCCGTGAGTTCGTGAAGAAGCAGGCCGAGGCCGCCAAGACCCGCGCTGCCGATGCCTATGCCGGCTCGGAGAAGGTGACCAACGTGATCGAGTCCGCTGTTGCCGGTTCGGTGACCGAAGCCGCCAAGATCAGCCGCAACATCCAGCAGGCGATCTACCAGGACGCCGAGGCGTTCTTCGCCGGTATCGACAAGCTCGCGTCTGCCAAGTCGCTGAGCGAAGCCGCCCAGATCCAGTCGGAGCTGGCCCGTGCGCGTGGCGAACTGTTCGTCTCGCGGGCGAAGGCCACCACCGAATATCTCGGCAAGCTCGTCACCGACGGTGCGAAGACCGCGCAGGACAACTTCGCCAAGGTCTACGGCAAGACCGCCTGATCGCGGCCGCGCTGACCAACTGCCCTTTTCGAAGGCCCGCCATTTTGCGGGCCTTCTTTTTTGCCTCACGGTCGTCATCCTGAGGTGCGAGCCGTCTTCGGCGAGCCTCGAAGGATGGCCGCGAGCGACGGTGCTTGTGGCCATCCTTCGAGGCGCGCAAAGTGCGCGCACCTCAGGATAACGCCTGCGCCTGTGGCGCCTATGTAAACTACCGTTCAGTCGAAGTGCCCATGACCCTTCCCGCCGCCCTCATGGCAACGCCAGTCGACGTCGAACGCGCGGCCGAGCTGCGGCGCGTCAAGTGGCTGGCGACCGGCGTGCTGGCGGCAACCTTCATCATCTTCATCGCAGCGAAAACGCTGCTGCCGGTGCATCCAGTGTTCGGTTTCATCGCGGCATTTGCCGAGGCCGCGACCATCGGCGGCCTCGCCGACTGGTATGCCGTCGTCGCCTTGTTCAAGCGGCCGCTCGGCCTGCCGATCCCGCATACCGCGATCATCCAGAGCAATCAGGCGCGCATCGCCGTGAAGCTCGGCGAGTTCATCGAGAACAACTTTTTGGAATCCGGGCCGGTCGAGGCCAAGCTGCGCGAGATCGATTTCGGTTCGTTCATCGCCGACTGGCTGCGCGACCGCAAACGTTCGGAGGATCTCGCCCGCTTCGTGCTGCGGATGCTGCCCGAGGCGTTCGCGGCGACCGAGAGCTCGGGGTTGATGCAGTTCATCAGCCGCCGCGTCACGACGCAGGTGCTCTCGATCGACCTCGCGCCGCTCGCGGCAGGCGCGCTGCGCGGTTTCGTGCAGGAGGGCAAGCATGGCGGCCTGCTCGACGACATCCTGCGCGTGCTGCACCAGACGCTGACGCAGCAGGAGACCATGGCGGTGATCCGCGACAAGGTCCGCGCCGAGATGCCGACGCTGCTCAGGCTCTATCGTGCCGACAAGTTCGTGGTGAACCGGATCATCGCTTCCGCCACGAAATTCTTTGAGGAAGTGCGCAACGACCCGCAGCATCCGTTCCGCGGCGAGTTCGATCGCATGCTGCTGTCCTTTGTCGACCGGCTCGGCAGCGACAAGGCGTTCGCCGATCGCATCGATGGTCTCAAGCGCGATTTGATGGCGCGGCCGGAGCTGGCCAATCTCGGGCGCACCATCTGGGCCAACGTCAAGGACTTCATCGAACGCAGCGCCTCGGGCGAGTCGCAGGTGCTGCAGCATCAGCTGGCGCGAATGCTGGTCGAGGCCGGCGACGCGCTCGACGGCGACGCCGACCTGCGCGGCGAGATCAATCAGGGCCTGGTGGCGATCCTGCGCACCGTCGTCGCCGAGCAGAAGAGCGGCGTCTCGGGCTTCATCGCCGACCAGATGAAGAGCTGGGACATGGAGCAGCTGATCTCCCTGATCGAGGTCAATGTCGGCAAGGACCTGCAATACATCCGCTTCAACGGCGCGCTGATCGGCGGGCTTGCCGGCCTTGCGCTTTACACGCTGGAATACGCCCTGCGGCTGCTGTGACCGATTGGGCACGAATGTCACTTTAGTTGTGGCAAGTGTGACCTGGACCGCTTGCACGAAAGTGTCCGGTTCCCTAGCTTTTCAGGACAGATTGTTGCGTTGCGGAACGATTCCGCCGGGTTTGAGTCAATCCCGTTGACCCATTCTCGTTGGTCCCATTGCCGGCGGCCCTGCCGGAAGAGGAGCTGAAATGTCCGTTGCTGCGCAGACGCTACGCCCACCGTCCAGGACGCTGATGTTTCTGGAAGGCCGCGCCATTCATGAGCTCGGCGCCTTTCTTGGTGCATTGCCGCTGCTCAGCCTCGCGCCGCGCGGCGATGGGCATCCGGTGCTGGTGCTGCCGGGGCTGATCGCTTCCGACATGTCGACCCGGCCGCTGCGCGACTTTCTCAGGAGCAAGGGCTACGCCGTCAGCGGCTGGCGCCAGGGCCGCAATCTCGGGCTTCGCGCCGGCGTGCAGGACGGGATGGTCGACCTGCTGCAGGAGATGAATGAAACCACCGGCCGCAAGGTCTCGGTCGTCGGCTGGAGCCTCGGCGGCCTCTATGCGCGCCAGCTCGCCAAGATGATGCCGGAGCGCGTGCGCCAGGTGATCACGCTCGGCAGCCCGTTTGCCGCCGGCCCGAAGTCGACCAACGCCTGGCGCGTCTATGAGATGGCCAGCGGCCGGCGCGCCGATGAAGAGGATTCCCGTTTCGGCGGCTCGCTCGCCAGCGCGCCGCCGGTGCCGACCACCGCGATCTTCAGCCGCACCGACGGCGTCTGCGCCTGGCAGGGCTGCCGCGAGCAGGCCTCGTCGATGACCGACAGCATCGAGGTCGAGAGCAGCCATTGCGGCATGGGTCATCACCCGGCCGTGGTCTACGCGGTTGCCGATCGCCTCGCGCAGAAGGAAGGCGAGTGGGCGCCGTTCGATCGCAGCGGCTGGCGCAGCTTGGTCTATCCGGATCCCAATCGCTGACTTGCTTGCCTCGCCCCGCTTGCGGGGAGAGGTCGGATTGCATGAAGCGCAGCGCAATGCGATCCGGGTGAGGGGGAGTCTCCACGAGCGCAACTCGCACCGTGATTGCGGAGAGCCCCCCTCAGCCCGACCTTCTCCCCGCACGCGGGGAGAAGGAGAAGACCCCGCATTGTCGTGAATCGACAAAACGCGCTATGCGTTGGGCATGCCACAGCCGCTTGCCCGCATCGTCGATCAGCTGAAGCGCGAGCCGTCACGCACCGGCTCGATCATCATCACCGTGTTCGGCGATTCCATCGTGCCGCGCGGCGGCTCGGTGTGGCTCGGCACGCTGCTCGAATTCTTCAAGTCGCTCGACATCGACGGCAATGTGGTGCGCACCGCGATGTCGCGGCTCGCCGCCGACGGCTGGCTCGAGCGCAACAAGGTCGGCCGCAACAGTTTTTATCGGCTGAACGCCAAGGGCCGGCAGACCTTCGACACCGCGACCCGGCACATCTACGATCCGCCGCCGTCGGACTGGACCGGCCGCTTCGAGCTGCTGTTGATCGGCAATGCCGAGGACCGCGACGCCGCGCGCGAGGCGTTGAAGAATGCCGGCTTCGGCACCCCGCTGCCCGGCGTGTGGGTTGCGCCGTCCGGCGTTCCGATCCCTGATGAAGCGTCGCGCGCGATCCGGCTCGAAGTCTCCGCGGAAGATGACAGCGGACGCCGGCTGCTCAGCGAGAGCTGGCCGCTCGACCGCACCGCGGACGCCTATCTGAAGTTCATGAAGACGTTCGAGCCGCTGTACGGCTCAATCATCCGCGGCGAGACGCTGAGCGACGCCGACGCCTTCACCGCGCGCATTCTCTTGATCCACCATTACCGCCGCGTCGTGCTGCGCGATCCGCTGCTGCCGTATCAGCTGCTGCCGAAGGATTGGCCGGGCAGGGCGGCGCGCAAGCTCTGCGGCGAGATCTATCGCGGGCTGCTTTCGCCGTCGGAACAATGGCTTGACGACCATGCAACCAACCAGGACGGGCCGCTGCCGAAGCCCAACGGGGCGGTGGCGCGCCGTTTCGAGGGCGCCTGAACATATTACAGAAATGTCTTGCATTTGGAAATTTGTGTCATATATTCCTGCCTAACAACACATTGGGAGGTCGGCCATGTACACGCAGGCGCTCAACTCATCCGACGGCGACGATCGCGGCGTCGAGGACGTGGCCCGTGCCAGTCAGTTCCAGGCCCGCATCGATGCCGACGAGCGCATCGAGCCGAATGACTGGATGCCCGCCGCCTACCGCAAGACGCTGACGCGGCAGATTTCCCAGCACGCCCATTCCGAAATCGTCGGCATGCTCCCCGAGGGCAACTGGATCACCCGCGCGCCGTCGCTGCGCCGCAAGGCTGCGCTGCTCGCCAAGGTGCAGGACGAATGCGGCCACGGCCTCTATCTCTACGCCGCCGCCGAGACGCTCGGCACATCGCGCGAGGAGTTGGTCGACGCGATGCTCTCGGGCAAGGCGAAATATTCCTCGATCTTCAATTATCCGACGCTGACCTGGGCCGACATCGGCACCATCGGCTGGCTGGTCGATGGCGCGGCGATCATGAACCAGATCCCGCTGTGCCGCTGCTCCTACGGCCCCTATGCGCGCGCGATGATCCGCGTCTGCAAGGAAGAGTCGTTCCACCAGCGCCAGGGCTTTGAGATCATGGTGACGCTGTGCCGCGGCACCGCGGAGCAGAAGGCGATGGCGCAGAACGCGCTCGATCGCTGGTGGTGGCCGGTGCTGATGATGTTCGGTCCGCCGGACCAGGTCAGCCAGCACAGCGACACCTCGACCAAATGGAAGATCAAGCGCTTCTCCAACGACGAGCTGCGTCAGAAATTCATCGACGCCACCGTGCCGCAGGCCGAATTCCTGGGCCTGACGATCCCCGATCCCGGCATGAAGCAGAACGCAAACGGCAATTGGGAACACAGCCCGATCGACTGGGACGAATTCAAGCAGGTGCTATCAGGCAACGGCCCCTGCAACCGCGATCGTCTCGCCGCGCGCCGCAAGGCGCATGAGGAGGGCGCCTGGGTGCGCGAGGCCGCGATGGCCTATGCCGAGAAGCGCAAGCGCCGCCAGCTCGCGCAAGCCGCAGAATAAGGGAGCGCTAGAGATGGCCACGCCGAACGTTCCGCTCTGGGAAGTCTTCATCCGCAGCCGCAATGGCCTCGCGCACAAGCATGTCGGCTCGCTGCATGCGGCCGACGCGACGCTGGCGCTGCAGGCCGCGCGCGACATCTACACCCGCCGCGGCGAGGGGCTGTCGATCTGGGTGGTGCCCTCGAACGCGATCACCGCGTCCGATCCGTCCGAGAAGGGCATGATGTTCGAGCCGGCGGAATCCAAGATCTACCGTCACCCGACCTTCTACGACGTCCCCGACGAAGTCGGGCACATGTGAATTTCACCCGTCATGGTGAGGAGGCGCGCAGCGCCGTCTCGAACCATGACGCCCGATCGTAACCGCGGCCATCCTTCGAGACGCCTGCTGCGCAGGCTCCTCAGGATGACGTCGAGCAAGTGGATGCAGGTGGAATAGAGAACATGGCAACCGCCAACATCGAAGTCTCCGAAACGCCGCTGGTGCTCTACGCGCTGCGCCGCGCCGACGATGCGCTGATCCTTGGCCATCGGCTGTCCGAATGGTGCGGCCATGCGCCCGCCATGGAAGAGGACATGGCGCTCGCCAATATGGGGCTCGACCTGCTCGGTCAGGCCCGTGAGCTCTACAGCTACGCGGCCAAGGTCGAGGGCCGAGGCAACGACGAAGACAAGTTCGCCTATCTGCGCGACGTCCGGCAGTATCGCAATCTGCTGCTGGTCGAGCAGCCGAACGGCGACTTTGCCCGCACCATGGTGCGGCAGTTCTTCTACGCGGCATTTGCCGATCTCTACTGGCGCGCCATGATGGCCTCGTCCGATCCGACGTTTGCCGCGATCGCGGCGAAGTCGGAGAAGGAGAGTGCCTATCATGTCAGGCATTCGTCGGAATGGATCGTTCGCCTCGGCGACGGCACCGAGGAGAGCCATCGCCGCGCGCAGGATGCGATCGACGACCTCTGGGCCTATACCGGCGAGATGTTCGCGGTCGACGACGGCGAGCGCGGCCTGATCGATGCCGGCATCGCGATCGATCCTGCGGCGCTGCAGCCGCGCTGGCTGAAGACGGTCACCGGCATCATCAACGAGGCGACGCTGTCGTTGCCGAAGAGCGATTGGATGCAGCAGGGCGGCCGCAGTGGCAGCCACAGCGAACATCTCGGCCATCTCCTCAGCGAGCTGCAATCGATGCAGCGGACCTTTCCGGGGGCAACATGGTGACCGTTGCGCTTAGCGATGCCGATCTGCGCCGGCGCGCCTGGAGCGCGGCCGCGCAGGTGGTCGATCCCGAGATCCCGGTGCTGACCATCGCCGATCTCGGCGTGCTGCGCGATGTCGCGGTCCACGACGGTCACGTCGAGGTCGCGATCACGCCGACCTATTCCGGCTGTCCCGCGATGAACATGATCGCGCTCGAGATCGAGCTCGCGCTGGAGCGCGAAGGCATTCATAAGCCGAAGGTCCGCACCGTGCTGTCGCCGGCCTGGACCACCGACTGGATGAGCGAGGACGGCCGCCGCAAGCTCAGGGAGTACGGCATCGCGCCGCCGCTGCCGGGCTCCTCGCGCCGCGCGCTGTTCGGTGAGCAGGCGGTCGCGTGCCCGCAATGCGGGTCAGGCGATACCGAGCTGCTCTCCGAATTCGGCTCGACCTCCTGCAAGGCGCTGTGGCGTTGCAAGAGCTGCCGTGAACCCTTCGATTACTTCAAGTGTCATTGACTATGATGTCGTTATTTGCCGCCAAGGCCGTCATTGCGAGCGAAGCGAAGCAATCCATGCTTCGGCGCACGCTGAGCGATGGATTGCTTCGTCGCTTCGCTCCTCGCAATGACGGGGAGAGATAAGCGATGTCCCTTACACCACGCTTCCACCGCCTGTCCGTCAGCGATCTGCGCCGCGAGGCGTCGGACGCGGTCTCGATGACTTTTGCGATCCCTGACGATCTGCAAGGCGACTACAGTTTCACGCCCGGCCAGTATCTGACGCTGCGCACCACGATGGACGGCGAGGAAGTTCGCCGTTCCTATTCGATCTGCTCCGGTCCCGACGACGGCGAATTGCGCATCGCAGTGAAGAAGGTCGACGGCGGCGCGTTCTCGAACTGGGCGGCAGAGGAATTGAAGACCGGCGACGAGCTCGACGTGATGACGCCGACCGGGCGTTTCGGCGTCGCCCACGTGCCCGGCGAGGCGCGGACCTATGTCGGCTTTGCCGCCGGTAGCGGCATCACGCCGATCCTCTCGATCATCAAGGGCGTGCTGGCGCGCGAGCCGGACAGCCGCTTCTTCCTGTTCTACGGCAATCGCTCGACCGAGGGCGTCATGTTCCGCGAGGCGCTGGAGGAGCTGAAGGACCGCTTCATGCAGCGGCTCTCGGTATTCCACGTCATCTCGGGTGAGGAGCAGGACATTCCGATCCTGCACGGCCGGCTCGACGGCGAGAAGGTGCGGGTGCTGCTGCGCTCGCTGGTGCCGGCTGCGACCGTCGATCACGTCTTCGTCTGCGGACCGGCCGCGATGAGCGAGACCATCGAGGCGACTTGCCGCGAGATCGGCATCGCCGACGCGCGCATCCATGTCGAACGCTTCGTGTCGGAATTCGGCGGCAAGCCGCGGGCGAAGGTCGTCGTTCCGGCCGGCGCGCCGCCGAAGGCGATTGCCGGGCTGATCATCGACGGCAAGCGCCGCGAGGTCCCGGTGGCTGACGGCGAGTCGATCCTCGACGCCGCGCTGCGCGCCGGCATGGACCTGCCGTTCGCCTGCAAGGGCGGCATGTGCTCGACCTGCCGCGCCAAGCTGGTCGAAGGCGAGGCGCCGATGGATTTGAATTATTCGCTGGAGCCGTGGGAGCTGAAGGCGGGGTTCATCCTCACCTGCCAGGCCAAGCCGTGCTCTGAGAAGGTCGTGGTCGACTACGACCACGTCTAGGATTGTCGTCATTCCGGGTTCGCTGCTGCGCATCGCCCCGGAATGACGGAAGTAGCGTTGACGCCTCGTGCGTCGCGCCCAACACTGATTTGACACCAAGAGGCCCTCCGCAACGGGCCCGCGCAAAGGGAGTTCGATGTGAACGTGAAGGCCACGCTATCGTCCGAGGATGTCGCCCGCGCTTGCGCCGACGCGATGTGGAAGGAAGACGACGCCAGCAAGGGCCTCGGCATGGAGCTCGTCGAGATCAGGCCGGGGCAGGCGGTGATGGCGATGACGGTGCAGGCGCACATGGTCAACGGCCAGCGCATCTGTCATGGCGGCTACATCTTCACGCTGGCCGATTCAGCCTTCGCCTTTGCCTGCAACAGCCGCAACGATCGCGCGGTGGCGGCGCAGGGCAATGTCACTTTCATCCGGCCCGGCAAGCTCGGCGACCGTCTGGTGGCGACCGCGCGCGAGATCTCGCGCAATGGCCGCTCGGGAATCTACGACGTGAGCGTGACCTCCGGCGACAGCGTGATCGCCGAATTCCGCGGGCATTCGCGTGTGATACCGGGCACCTGGCTGCCCGACACGGACATCAAGGCATAAGGCTTCAGGGGAAACGTCGATGGCAACGGCAAAGCTCAAGGTCAAGGACAGTGGTTATCACGCCGAGCTCGATGCGGCCGAGCGCGCCTCGCGCGACGAGATCACGGCGCTGCAGACCAGGCGACTGGCCTGGTCGCTCAAGCATGCCTATGACAATGTCGCGCACTACAGGGAGGCGTTCGATGCCGCCGGCGTGCATCCGTCCGATTTCAGGCAGCTTCCCGATCTCGCCAAATTCCCGTTCACGGTGAAGACGGATCTGCGCGACAATTATCCCTTCAACATGTTCGCGGTGCCGCGCGAACAGCTGGTGCGGGTCCATGCCTCCTCCGGCACGACCGGCAAGCCGATCGTGGTCGGCTACACCAGGGCCGACATCGACACCTGGGCGGATGTGATGGCGCGCTCGATCCGCGCCGCCGGCGGCCGCACCGGCATGCTGATGCACAACGCCTATGGCTATGGCCTGTTCACCGGCGGCCTCGGCGCGCATTACGGGGCCGAGCGGCTCGGCTGCACGGTGATCCCCATCTCCGGCGGCATGACCGAGCGGCAGGTGCAGCTCATCAACGACTTCCGGCCCGACATCATCACGGTGACGCCGAGCTACATGCTGGCGATCCTCGACGAGTTCAAGCGGCAGGGCCTTGATCCGCGCAAATCGTCGCTGAAGTTCGGCATCTTCGGCGCCGAGCCCTGGACCAACGCGATGCGCGTCGAGATCGAGCAGGCGTTCGACATGGACGCCACCGACATCTATGGCCTGTCGGAGGTGATCGGTCCCGGCGTCGCGCAGGAATGCGTGGAGACCAAGGACGGCCTGCACATCTGGGAGGACCACTTCTATCCGGAGGTGATCGATCCCCTGACCGGCAAGGTGCTGCCCGACGGCGAGAAGGGCGAGCTGGTGTTCACCTCGCTGACCAAGGAAGCCTTTCCGATCATCCGCTACCGCACCCGCGATCTGACGCGGCTGTTGCCCGGCACGGCGCGGCCCGGCATGCGGCGGATGGAGAAGGTGACCGGCCGCTCCGACGACATGATCATCCTGCGCGGCGTCAACGTGTTCCCGACCCAGATCGAGGAAGCGCTGCTGGCGACCGACTGGTGCGGCGGTCACTTTGTCATCGAGCTGACCCGCGAAGGCCGTATGGACGAGATGACGGTGCTCGCCGAAGCCCGGCCCGAGAGCTGGGACGGCGAGGGGCTGGTTGTTCACGCCGAGAAGGTCTCCGCCTTCATCAAGAACACGATCGGCATCTCGACCCGCGTCCGCGTCGTTGCGCCCGAGACGCTGGAGCGTTCGCTCGGCAAGGCGAAACGTGTTTACGACAAGCGGCCGAAAGAATAGCCTAATCCCTGCAATTCAACAGGGCGCAGGGTATGGCCGACACCAATGAAACGACCGCTGCGGAGATCCTGGCTGATATCCGCGCCGGCAAGGTAACGGCGGTCAGCGTCGTCGAGGCCGCGCTCGATCGTGCGGAGCGGCTCAACCACCTCAACGCCTTTATCGTGTTGAACCGCGACGGTGCGCTGGCCGCGGCGCGCGAGGTCGATGCCGGGACGCGGACCGGCGTGCTGGCCGGGCTTCCGATCGTCGTGAAGGACAACATCAACACATCGGATCTGCCGACATCGGGCGGCACGCCGGCGCTGCAACACGCGCGGCCTGCGCGCAATGCGCCGTCGCTGCAAAAGCTGCTCGACGCGGGCGCCGTGGTCATCGGCAAGACCAATCTGCACGAGCTTGCCTTCGGCATCACCAGTACCAATCTCGCGCCGTTCGCGGGACCGGTGCGGAATCCGTACGACACCAGCCGGATCCCGGGCGGGTCGTCCGGCGGAACGTCGGCGGCGATCGCCGCGCGCATCGCCACCTGTGGCCTCGGATCGGACACCGGCGGGTCGACCCGCGTGCCCGCCGCGTTGACCGGGACCGTGGGCCTTCGGCCTTCGGTCGGCAATGGCGGCGCCGAGCGGCGCTATCACGACGACAATCAGGTGGTTCCGATCAGCCATACCCGCGACACCGTCGGCCCGATGGGACGCACGGTCGCCGATGTCGCGCTGCTCGATGCCGTGATATCAGGCACGCCGCTGGCGTCAGCCGTTCCGCTACGCGGCGTGCGTCTCGGCATTCCCGCCTGTTTCTGGAGCGGCCTCGATCGCGATGTCGAAGCCGTCGCCCGCGCAGCCTGTGCCCGGCTCTCGGCGGCCGGCGCGGTGTTGGTCGATGTCGATATGCCCGATCTGTTTGAGCAGAACGGCAAGGTGTCCTTCGTGGTCGCGCTGCACGAACCGATCGCCGATATCCCGGCCTGGCTTGCCGCTTCAGGGATCGAGGGGATCACGCTGTCCGACATCGCGGCCGGCGTCGCCAGTCCTGATGTCGTCGGCGCATTCGGTGCCATCACTACGGATGCGTTCGGCGCCGCCTATGATGATGCAATCAACGTGCAGCGGCCGGCGCTGCAGGCGATCTATGCCACCTACATCAGGAACAACAGGCTGGACGCCATCCTGTTTCCGACCACGGTCGCGCCCGCGCCGCTGATCGACGAAAAGACCGGGTCCGGCGAGATGTCGGTCAATGGCGGCGCGCAGGTGCCGACCTTCGGCACCATGATCCGCAACACCGATCCCGGCAGCAATGCCGGCCTTCCCGGGCTGTCGCTCTACGCCGGCATGACGCCCGATGGCCTGCCGGTTGGGCTCGAGCTCGACGGTCCGGTCGGCGGCGATGCCAGGCTGCTCGGGCTCGGCCTGTCGATCGAGGCGATCCTGGGCACGGCCCCGCCGCCGAAGCTCTGACTCGGCCTGTCGCAACAAGCCCCTTGAATTGATCGGTCAGTCGATTAGTCATGGCCCGAGGCCATCCGGCCGCCACCATCCGCGTGCCTTGCGGCGCGCTCTATGACCGAGACTGGAACGCTGATGCCGCCGGCCCCGCAAGCAAATCGTCATCCTGTCGACGCGCGCTGCGTCCGCCTGCTGACGAAGGCGGAGAACGCGGCGGCGGTGGCGCCAGCGGTCGAGACTCATGCACTTTCGCGTGGCGACAACGACGTCTTGATCGAGGTGAGGGCCGCCGCGGTCAATCCGTCCGACGTCAAGGCCGCGACCGGGCTGATGCCCTATGCCATATTCCCGCGTACCTCAGGCCGTGACTACGCCGGTGTCGTAATCGATGGTCCCGCTGAATTCATCGGGCGTGAGGTGTTCGGCTCGTCCGGCGACCTCGGCATCCGCCGCGACGGCACCCATGCCACGCATCTGGTGGTCGAGCGCGATGCCGTGGTGGAAAAACCCGCCGGCCTCTCCTGGGACGAAGCCGCCGGGATCGGCGTGCCCTTCGTCACCGCGATGGAGGGCCTGCGCCGCGCCGGCCTGCCGAAGGCGGGCGAGACCGTGCTCGTGATGGGCGTCAACGGCAAGGTCGGGCAGGCCGCGGTGCAGATCGCGAGCTGGCACGGCGCGCGCGTGATCGGCGTGGTGCGCAAGAGCGAGCCCTT
Source organism: Bradyrhizobium sp. BRP56 (assembly GCF_020194035.1). NCBI lineage: Bacteria > Pseudomonadati > Pseudomonadota > Alphaproteobacteria > Hyphomicrobiales > Nitrobacteraceae > Bradyrhizobium > Bradyrhizobium sp. BRP56. Next base: position 51,031 of record NZ_JADYVV010000016.1, on the reverse strand, counting down.
TGAAGGCCACAGCAATTCGCCGGTCGAGGTGATCGACGCCTCGACCACCGACGTCGCCGCTCGCGTGCGCGAGCTGACCGGCGGCAAGGGCGCCAACATCGTCTACAACACGGTCGGCGATCCCTATTTCCAGGCCGCGCACAAGTCGCTGGCGCTGCGCGGCCGCCAGATCCTGATCGCGGCGGTCGACCGCATCGTGCAGTTCAACATCCTCGAATTCTACCGCGGCCAGCACACCTATGTCGGCATCGACACGCTTGCGCTGTCGTCGGTTGCGACCGGCGAGGTGTTGCGCGAGCTCGCGCCGGGCTTTGCCGGCGGACATCTGAAGCCATTCCCGATCAAGCCGAGCGCGATCTATCCGCTGGAACAGGCCAAGGCGGCGTTTGTTGCCGTGGCAGGATCGTCGCGCGACCGTGTGATTTTGCGACCCTAGTTCACCGTCATTGCGAGGAGCGAAGCGACGAAGCAATCCATTCTCTCCAGTGTGATAGTATGGATTGCTTCGCGGAGCCTGTCATCCGGCGGCGCTTCGCGCCGACCGGTTGGCTCGCAATGACGAACGTAATTGAAGGACCACTATGGACCCCGCCACGATCGTCATCATTGCCGCCCTGACCATCGGCCTGATCTATGGCTCGGTGGGGCTGCTCAGCGGCTTCTGCATGATGAGCGGCCTGCGCGGCTGGTGGGCGGAGGGCGACGGCCGCCTGGCGCGCACCTATGCGCTGGCGATGGGCGTCGCGATCGCGGCCTCGCAGCTTTTGGCGGCGGCAGGCCTCGTCGATCTCGGCAAGTCGATCTATCTGCAACCGTCCTTCTCGGCGCCGGTGATGTTCCTCGGCGGGCTGCTGTTCGGCTACGGCATGGTGCTGTCGAACGGCTGCGGCTCCCGAGCGCTGGTGCTGCTCGGGCGCGGCAATCTGCGCTCCTTCGTGGTCGTGATCGTGCTCGGCATCTTCGCCGAGATGACGCTGAAGGGCCTGATCGCACCGCTGCGGATCGCGATGGTACAGGCGTCGCAGGCCACGGTGTCAGCCAATTCGGTGCCGGCGCTGCTGGCAGGGATCGGCCTCGGCACGGTGCCGGCGCGGATGGTCGCGGCCTCGGTGCTCGCAGCCGTCTTGATCATCTTCGCCTTTGCCCATGCGCCGTTCCGAAAATCGCCCGGCCAGATCGCGGCCGGCCTGATCGTCGGCCTGCTGGTGGCGGGCGGCTGGTACGCGACAGGCTATCTCGGCGCCGATGATTTCAATCCGGTGCCGGTGACCTCGCTGACCTTCATCGCACCGATCGCCGACGCGTTGCAGTATGTGATGCTGTCGACCGGCTCGACGCTGAATTTCGGCATCGTCACCGTGTTCGGCGTGTTCGCCGGCAGCCTGATCACGGCCATCGCCACCGGGCGCTTCCAGCTCGAAGGCTACCGGTCGCCGCAGCATATGCTGCGCTCGGCGAGCGGCGCCGCGTTGATGGGCGCGGGCGGCGTGATGGCGTTCGGCTGCTCGGTCGGGCAGGGGCTCACTGGCTTGTCGACGCTCTCGCTGTCGTCCCTCATCGCAATCGCCGGCATCATGCTCGGGACCGGGGCGGGGCTGCGCGGGAGCTTGCGGGTCAGGCCGCTTGCGGCCGCCTAGGGCGTGTACTCATAACCGTCGGCTTCCAGTCATAAAGCGGAAGTTGCCCAGTTCGGTAGTTGTCGGCGGCTTATGACCCGAACCTGACCCATTGGTGGATTCTGGCAAACTACCTGCGCGCGTGGTCGGTACTGTCACCATGTTCAGCCACGAGACGGCGCCAATTACGGCTGCGGTCCCGACAGATTCATCTCACGCTCCGCCCGAAACACGTTACCATAGAGAGTTGCTATCCATCGACGGCCGCGAGAAGTGACATTGAGATAGCGTATCGCCGTTTGAATTTGGGGAGCAACGGTCTTCCAGTAAAATTGGGGATACTTATAAACGATGTCTGCCGGCGTCGCGTAGCCCAGCGTTTTGTTGAGCCCGACCTCTTCAAATTCGTAGAACAGCGCGTTCGACTTCCTCAGATAGTGGGGATCGCCGAGCTGCCCGATAAGATCGGCGGCCCGCAGCAGCAACCCCTCTTCTTCTATCAGACTGTCGTTCGAGGATAGCGTATAAGGAAAGCGGGTATATTCGATTGCCCGGGCCACGCGGTTCGCATCCAGCTCTTCCGAGTCCAGGCGCTCGAGGACGAACAATTTCGAGCGGTCCACGTGATACGGAGCAAGCGCGGCATCGGACGATCCTCGAGGCAGACGAATGGTGCCGCCATTTACATCCGCGATAAAGGACTCGTCTTCATCTCCTTGAACAATGCCGCGAACGTACCCGATGTCATGGGTGAGGCACGCCAGAATGAAATTCGCATAATCGTTTGCCGTCGTCGGCCGCAACAGCGCACGTCCGGTTAAGATGTCGTGTCCGGCAAGGGTAACGAGCAATGTATGCTCAACGTTGTGGTACAGGGCGTCGCTGTTACCAATGCACTCCAACGTGAGCTTCGCCGCAAACGGAAGCAGCTCAGTCAAACCGGCATGTGAAGCGCCAAACCGGTCCTTCGTTTCCGCCGTTAGAAACGACCCCAAGGCTTGCGATACCAGTTCCGGAACTGTGATCATTTCAATATCCCTTCAGCTTGCGCAGCAATGATACGTCGAGCACTCGATGTCGGGCAGGGTTGGGGGTATCTAACGATCTCAGCGCAGCAACTCTATAGTAGCCGGCCCCCGCCCGTTGATCTGGATCAATGTAGGCGCCCGGGTCACTGCCCTTTTCGGAAGTGCCGCGCAGGCTATCGAAAGTCAGGTGTCGGAAGTGAAGCGGACGTTACGGTTGCGCGTTCCGACTTCCGAGTTGACCCTCAGCAGACATTCCCACGCCAAAGCGTCCTTGTTATTCAATCGTCGCGCCTCATCGCGCAGTGGCGCGAGCGGATCGCACTCGAGAATGACGTCGTAGTCTAGCGTCGGCCGCCCATCAGGCGCAGCATCATCATGAACAGGTTGATGAAGTTGAGGTAGAGCGACAGCGCACCCAACACTGCCTTGCGGCCGGCCGAAGTGGTGTCATCGCCGCCGTCGTACATCCCCTTGATCCGCTGGGTATCGTAGGCCGTGAGCCCCGCAAAGACGCCGACTCCGATAATGGAAATCATCCAATCGAGCCCGCTCGATCTCAGAAACAGATTGACAAGGCTAGCGATAATGACGCCGATCAAGCCCATAAGCAGGAACGTTCCAAATCCAGACAAGCTTCGCTGGGTACTGTAGCCCCAGATACTGAGCGCGCCGAAGGCCGCCGCTGAGATGAAGAACACTCTGGTGATCGAGGACTGTGTGTAAATGTGGAAGATGGTCGACAATGAAATCCCGACCAGGGCCGCATAGAGGAAAAACAATCCTCGCGCAGCTTCCACCGACAGCGTGTTGATTCGTGCACTGATAAAGAAAACTAGTCCCAGTGGCGCCAGCATTAGCACCCACATCAGCGGACTTTGAAGCAATTCAGGGCCGGTGAACTGATAGGTCAAAAACGCTGCAGCGCCGGTCAAGCCAACGCCGGCGGCCATGTAATTATATACGCGCAGCATAAAAGCGCGAAGGCCGACGTCTATCGCTATGGCGCCGTTTGCGGGGAAGCCCGGCGCAGCTGCATTTCGATCATAGTTCGACATGAGTTGTGTCCTTCTTGAAAGGCTCCTGTGGGAGGTAGCCGACTGTACTCGTGATGTGCGGCTTCATTACCGGGGAGACGGTGCACTCATGATCGCTCCCACGTTTCGGTAACGCCCGGCGAGGTCGCCTCCGCCTTGGTACCGAAGATTGCGCTCATGAACTAAAACAAAAATGCTCATCCCTGAGTCCAACATCCTTCGGTACGTGTTGGGCGGCACTTCCTAGCCGACAGCGTAGTGGCCGGCCGGTGGCAGCGGTCTTGATCTGGATCAATACTAATTGCTCAATCGCGCCCGTTGCCGTTTCGCGATGTCGTTGCCCGCGCGCCGACGAGGCGATCGATTGAGCTGGCCATGTCCGCATTTGGCCCAAGGCCGGCATGCAGCGACGTCGGTTTCGACGTCGGCTTCCGAGACCGACGCGGACGTGACGAATCTATGAGTACGGGCCCTAATTACGCACGCGACGGCGCGTCCGCGAGCGAGCTCAGCGCGATGCCGCCGACGATCAAGGCCGCGGCAATCGCCAGCGAGAGATCGATCGGCTCGCCGAGCAAGAGTGCCGCGGTCACGATGCCGACGATCGGCGTTGCCGTGGTGCCGAGCGAGGTGATCAGTGCCGGCAGGCTCTTGTTGACCATGGACATTGCCCAATAGGCCAGCGCCGTGCCGATGAAGCCGGAATAGAGGAACAGCAGCAGGAGGTGCGGCGACCATGTCACCTCGGGCACGCCTTCGGTGACCAGCGCCGACGTCGTCAGCACCAGCGTCGCGACCAGCACCTGCCACAGCAGGAGCTGCAGCGGTGTCGCGATCCAGCGGTGCGAGCGGATATAGATGATGTTGGCGGCCCAGCAGATCGCGGCGATGATGATCATGCCGGCGCCGGCGAGGACATGCAGATTGCTCCAGTCCAGCGATGCCGGGTTGAGGATCACGCAGAGCCCGGCGAGTCCGAGCGCGACGCCGACAAGCTTGAGCATCCCGAGCCGTTCGGTGCGCGCGGCGGCCGCGGCAAGGGCGACCCAGAGCGGCGTGGTGTAGCCGAGCACGACGCCCTTGCTGGCCGGCAGATAGCGCAGGCCGGCGGCGACCAGCGTCGAGAAGAACGTCATGTGCAGCAGCGCCACGCTGAGCACGACCGGGACATCGGCGATCCGCGGAATGATCAAATTGCCGCTGGCGCGCAGGATGACCAGCAGGGCGATCAGGGCGACCCAGCTGCGGATCGAGGCGGTCCACAGCGGCGGCACCGCCTCGACCAGCGATTTCGTGACCGACCAGTTGATGCCCCAGGCCAGCACCACGACGATGAACAGGGCGGCGGCCCTGGCGGGGGAGAGTGACTGGTTCACGTCAGAATCCTTGCAGGCGATACCGCTTGTGAATAGGATCATGCTGGCTCTCTCGAAAGAGCCAGATTTGGTAGAATAGTGGAGCCAGATTGATCCTCGCCGAATTGCTCGCGCTGAAGCGATCGGACGATGCCGGGCTGGCGGCGCAGTTGACCCAGCAACTGCGCGCGCTGATGGCGAGCGGCCGGATCAGGAGCGGCGCCATGCTGCCGTCGAGCCGCAGCCTTGCGGCCGAGCTCGACGTGGCGCGCAACACCGTGACGCATGCCTATGAGCAACTCGCCGCCGAAGGATATCTGCGGGTCGCGGCGCGGCGGCGGCCGGTTGTGACCGACGATATCGAAGCGCGCTTCGCCAAACCTGCGCTGGCGCCGAAGCGCGAGGCCGCCCGCAAACCGTTGCTGTCGCCCTGGGCCTTGCAGCTCTCCGATAGCGATTGGCCGCTGTCCTACCAGGCGGATTTCCGGCCGCTGCGGCCCGGGCTTGCGGATGCGCGCGAGTTTCCGCACGAGATCTGGGCGCGCTGCTTGCGCCGCAGCGCGTTGCGCCGCCGCTTCAACGACCAGACCGTGGTCAACCGGTCGAGCCTGCGCGAAGCCTTGCGCGATTATCTCGAAGTCAGCCGCGGCGTGCGCGCCGAGGCCGATCAGATCCTGATCCTGCCGACGGCGCAGGCGGCGCTGACGCTGATCGCCGCGACCACCATCGTCGCCGGCGATGCGGTCTGGACCGAGGATCCCGGCTATCCCGGTGCGGCGGCGGCGTTTCGTGCCGCCGGTGCAAACGTCGTCGGTGTCAGGCTCGATCAATGGGGCATGATGCGGACGCGCGCGGCGCGCGCGCCGAAGCTCATCTTCGCGACGCCGTCACATCAGCACCCGACAGGGCGCGTGATGCCGGTCGCACGCCGCACCGAGCTGTTGGCTTCCGCCGAGCCCGGCAAGACCTGGATCGTCGAGGACGATTACGACGGCGAGTTTCACTATGACAGCCGGCCGATGCCGGCGCTGCAGGGGCTCGATCGCGAGGGACGCGTGCTCTATCTCGGCACCTTCGCCAAGGCGATGACCGCCGATATCCGCATCGGCTATCTGGTGGTGCCGCCATCACTGGCGCGGACGATGGAGATCGCGCAGCGCCATCTCGGGCTGATCGCCTCCGTGCATGTCCAGGAGGCGCTGGCCGGTTTCATGGCCGACGGGCATTTCCTGGCGCATGTCAGGCGGATGCGGCGCATCTACCGATCACGCCGGGACCATCTCGCGGCGGCGCTGGTGCGGCAGCTCGAGCCGGTGCTCACCGCCGAGGTGCCGCCGGGCGGCATGCAGCTGATTGCCCGTTTCAAGGACGGCCGTGCGGACCGGGATGCCGTGACGCGCCTGGTCGCCGCCGGCGTCGAGGTGCGCGCACTGTCGAGCCTTGCGCTGGAGCGGCCGCGCGACCACGGCCTGTTGCTCGGCTTCGCCGCCTGGCGCGAGAACGAGATCGGCGCCGCGGTGCGGATCATGGCGAACTGCCTGACCGGCAAGCGCGCGGCGCGTGGATAGAGGGGCGTTCGCACGATTTCGGAATAATGGAAGAATATCCCTGAGTTGCCCGACGTGTCAAGTTGCCTTCGAGCGCGCGACCGGCTCGTCGGCCAGCATGCGATGCGGGCCTGCCGTGACAATCTGCTGAAACTTGCCGGCGCGGGTCTCCTGCACCACGACATTGCGCGGCGCACTGCCGGTATCTGCCGCCGGCTGCGGCGCGATATCGATATAGCGTTCGGCCCAGGCGCCGATCACGTCGGCGACGTAGGCGGCATCCTGTTTGCCGCTCAAGAGATGGTCGGCCTCGGCCAGCGAGACGAAGCTCTTGGGGTGCCTGGCGGCGCTGAAGATATGCGTGGCGTTGTCGATGCCGACGGTGTCGTCGGTCGGCGAATGCATGATCAGCAGCGCCTTGTGCAGCTGCTTCACCTGCGCCATCAACTTCTGCTCGGCGACGTCGTCGAGGAATTCGCGCTTGATGCGGAACGGGCGGCCCGCGAGCGAGACTTCGCCTTCGCCCTGCGTGCGAATGTCCTCGATCCGGTCCCTGAAGAAATGCGTGACATGGACGGGATCGGAGGGTGCGGCGATGGTCGCGACCGCCTTGGCCTCGGGGATTTGACCCGCGGCGGCGAGGATCGCGGCGCCGCCGAGGCTGTGGCCGATCAGGATCGTAGGTGCCTTGTGCGTCGCGCGCAAATGGTCGGCGGCGCGGACCAGATCGGCGACGTTCGACGAGAAGGTCGAGTTGGCGAACTCGCCCTCGCTGGAGCCCAGACCGGTGAAGTCGAAGCGCAGCGTGGCGATGCCCTTGGCCGCGAGCGCGACCGCGATGCGCTTCGCGGCCAGCACATCCTTGCCGCAGGTGAAGCAGTGCGCAAACAGCGCATAGGCCTTGATCGGCCCGTCGGGCGTGTCAAGCGCGGCGGCCAGCTGATGGCCGCCGACACCGGTGAATTGAAAGCGTTCGTGCGGCACGGGCAGGCTCCATCATCCTGTTGGTGTGTCAGTCGCCAGAATAGCGCTGTTCGGCCCAGGGATCACCGCGATTGTGATAGCCACGGACCTCCCAGAAGCCGGGCGCGTCCTCGGTGAGGAATTCGATGCGCTGAAGCCACTTCGCGCTCTTCCAGAAATAGAGGTGCGGTACCACGAGCCGCACCGGGCCGCCGTGCTCCTGCTCCAGCGGCTTGCTCGACCAGCTATGGGCGAGCAGCGCGTCCTCGGCGGCGAAGTCTTCGAGCGGCAGGTTGGTCGTATAGCCGTCATAAGAATGCAGCGCGACGAAGCGTGCATCCTCGCGCGGCTGGCAGGCGGCGAGCAGGTCGCGGGTCGCAAGCCCCTCCCACTGGTTGTCGTAGCGCGACCAGGTCGTGACGCAGTGAATGTCGGAGACGAATTGCATTTGCGGCTGCGCCATGAACTGCTGCCAGGTCCAGTAGATGGTCTGCTCGACCGCGCCGTAGACGTCGAGCCGCCAGCGCTCCTGGGAGATGTTCGGCATCAGCCCGAGATCGAGCACCGGCCAATCCGCCGTCAGATGCTGGCCCGGCGGCAGGCGCTGCTCCTCCGGGCGGGTGACCTTGCCGGTGAGGAATTTGCCCTCGCGTGCCCAGCGCTGCTTGCTGCGGGTCAGCTTGCTCTCGGGCGGTTCCTGATCATCAGTCATGGCGTCGTGCGATCATTCGTGGCGGTGCATCGCGGAGTCACGCTTGGTATCGCGCATGGTCGAGTAGATCAGCAGCGACAGGAAGATCATGCCGCTGAGATAGTAGTAGAACCAGTCCTCATGCCCGATGCTCTTGAAGTAGAGCGCGACCGCCGGCGCGGTGCCGCCGAAGATCGACACCGTGATGGCGTAGGGCAGGCCGACGCCGAGCGCGCGGACATTGGTCGGAAACAGCTCGGCCTTCACGATCGCGTTGATCGAGGTGTAGCCGGCGACGAAGATCCAGGCGCCGCAGATCAGAAGGAAGGCCATGAACGGCGACTTGGTGTCCTTCAGCGCGGTCAGGATCGGGACCGTGCCCAGCGTGCCGGCGATGCCGAAGAAGATCAGCAGCGGCTTGCGGCCGATCTTGTCGGAGAGCCCGCCATAGATCGGTTGCAGGATGGTCGCGAAGATCAGCGAGCCGAAGATCACGAACGTGGTCTGGTCCTCGGTGAGGCCGACCGACAGCTTCACGAAGGTCTGCATGTAGGTGGTAAAGGTATAGAACGCCGCGGTGCCGCCGGCGGTGAGGCCGACCACTAGCAGCAATTCGCGCGGATAGTTCAACAGGCCGACGATCGAGCCTGTCGGCTTGGAAACCTTCTTGGCCTCCTCGAAGGCCTCGGTCTCATGCAGGCTGCGCCGCATGACCGCGGCGACGATCGCGAGCATGGCGCCGATCACGAACGGAATCCGCCAGCCCCAAGCCTTCAGCTCGTCCGGCGTCAAAAACACCTTTTGCAGCAACAGCAGCACGATGATCGCGGTGAGCTGGCCGCCGATCAGCGTGACGTACTGGAAGCTGGAATAGAAGCCGCGGTGCTTGGGATCGGCGACCTCGCTGAGATAGGTGGCGCTGGCGCCATATTCGCCGCCGAGGCTCAGGCCCTCGATCACGCGGGCCAGCGCCAGGATCGCCGGGGCCGCGATGCCGATCGAGGCATAGGTCGGCGTCACCGCGATGATCAGCGAGCCGAAGCACATGCAGACCACCGAGAGCGTCAATGACAGCCGCCGGCCATAGCGGTCGGCGATGAAGCCGAACAGCCAGCCGCCGAGCGGGCGCATCAGGAAGGTCGCGGCAAACAGCACGGCGGCATTGAGCTGCTGCACCACCGGGTCGCTGTGCGGGAAGAATGCCGGCGCGAAATACAGCGCAAACGCCGTGTAGGCGTAGAAATCGTACCACTCGACGAGATTGCCGACCGAGCCGATGAAGATCGCCTTCACCCGCCGCTCGACGTCGTGGATGTCGAGATGATCGCTCGCGGGCTGAGCGGTTTGTTCGGACATGGCATTGCTCCCGGGCTCGTCGGTTCGATTCCGGGGCAAGCTACCTCATTGGGTGACGCGATGTAACCGCTGTCCGGTTCCTCAGGCGTTGTTGCCGAACAGAACGGGCAGTTGACGCGGGCCGCGCACCGTGCCTTCCGACCAGGTGACCTTGCCGGCCGGATCGAGCCGGAAATCAGGGATTCGCTTCAACCATTCCTCAATCGCGACCTGCATCTCCATCCGCGCCAGGTTGGAACCGACGCAACGGTGGATGCCGAGGCCGAATGCGGCGTGGCGGTTCTCCTTGCGGTCGATCACCACCTTGTCCGCTTCGGGGAACATGGCGGGATCGCGATTGGCGGCGGGGAAGGACAGCAGCACCATGTTGCCCGCCTTCACCGGGCAGCCGGAGATCGTGGTCTCCTTCATCACCTCGCGCGCCATCGTCACCGGCGAATAGGCGCGCAGGAATTCCTCGATCGCGGTCGGGATCAGTGCCGGCTCCGCAATCAGGCGCTCGCGATCGGCCGGCGTCTTGGCGAGGTGCCAGAGCGAGGAGCCGATCGCGCTCCAGGTGGTGTCGATGCCGGCGATCAGAAGCAGCCGCAGCGAGCCGAGCACGTGCTCGTCGGTGAGCGGCTGGCCGCCGGGGCCCTTGGCCCGCAGCAGCTGCGAGATCAGATCGTCGCCCGGCTCAAGCTTGCGCTGCTCGAGATGGGCCACGAAGTAGCCGGTCATCTCGCGCACGCCGTTCATCAGCTCGTCTTCGTTCTTGATGCCGAGCTCGAGGATCTGGTGGATCCATTTGATGAAGAGATCGCCGTCCTTCTCGGGAATTCCCAGCATGTGAGCGATGGCGCGCACCGGGATGTGCTTGGTGTAGCGCGCGGCGGCGTCGCAATGGCCATCGGCGATGAATTCGTCGATCAGCTCGTTGCAGATCGCGCGCACCCGCGGCTCCAGCCGCTTCATCGCGTCCGGCGTGAACGGCGGCAGCAGCACCTGCTTGGCGGGCTTGTGCTCCGGCGGATCGGAGGTGATCGGCGGCGCGCGGGCGGTGATCTCGGGGCGGATGTCGCGCACGATGACGCGGCGCGAGGAGAAGTGCTCGGTGTCGTAGGCGATCTCCTTCACCGCCTGATAGGTGGTCGGCATGTAGCATCCGAGGAAGCGCTCGGTATGCACGACGGGCGAGGCCGCGCGCAGCGTCTCCCAGATCGGGAACGGATCGTCGGTCCAGACCGGATCGGTATGGTCGAAATCATGGACCCAGTCGGAGACCGGGGGATGTTCGGGCAGATAGCTTGCGGACGGGGAATCGGACATCAGCTCGTTTCCTTCTCGTTCGATCAAACGCTGGTCGGCTCAACGGGCGGCGCGCGGCCGTCCCCGGCTGGCCGTCATTCCTCGGTGACTTCGATCGCGATTTCCGGGCAATTGGTCTGCGCGAGCCAGGCCTTGTCCTCGAGCCCGGCCGGGACAGTGCCGTCGCCGACCTCATGGGCGTTGCCGTATTCGTCGAGTTCGAACAGTTCGGGGGCGAGTGATTTGCAGCGGGCGTGACCCTGGCACTTGTCCTGGTCGACGCGGATTCTGAGCTTGGACATGCAAGCACCTCCCTCGGCTCTGGCGCATTGTGGGTTGCGCCGGGTTCCTCATTCCGGTTTATGCAAGCCTTGTTAGGCAAGTTCTTGTTTAGGCAAGCTCTTGGCTTGCTTGGGCGGCCGGCCCTCTTAACCGGATCGCCAAGTTATAGTATATTACATTATCGTCGCGCTTGCGCGTCAAGCGAAAATTCAGCGATCATTGCCGCAATGGGACAAATCGTTCGTAAGCCGTTCAAAACCTACCACCATGGCGACCTCCGCGAAGCCCTGATCCAGGCCGCGTTACGCGAGGTCGAGCTCGGTGGTCCCGAGGCGATCAGCATCAAGGCGCTGGCCAAGCAGCTCGGCGTCTCGCAGCCGGCGCCGTACCGGCATTTCGCCGACCGCGAGGCGCTGCTGGAGGCGGTGACCGCGGAAGCATTCCGGCAGTTCAACGTGATCATGCGCGAGGCGATCGAGCAGTCGGGCAAGGGCTCGAAGCTGTCGCGCTTTGCCCAGGCCGCGCTCGCCTTCGGGCTCGAGCGCCACGGCATCTACCGGCTGATGTTCGCGTCCCGCACCATGGCCTGCGCGCCCAAGGGCAGCGAGCTGCACACCGCGGCGATGGAAACGCTGGCACTGCTGATCGAGTCGTTCGAGGCGCCCGCGGTCGGGCTGCTGCGCGAACGGCAGGCGCTGAAGATCTGGGCCGGGCTGCACGGCATCGTGATGCTCGCCGAGCAGGGACTACTGACCGGCGAGTCCGCGCAGATCAGCCGCGAGGAGTTGCTGGACGAAATCGTCGAGCAGACCAAGGCGGCACTCACCGTGGCGCTGCAGGCGACCGAAGATAAGGCGTAGGGCAGATCGTCTGCAGCCTATCCCTTCGTCCCATAGAGATAGATAGCCCCGTCATTGCGAGGAGCTCGCGACAAAATTGCAGAGCAATTTTGCGCTGAAGCGACGAAGCAATCCATCGTTCTGCGCGCTCGGTGACAATGGATTGCTTCGCTTCGCTCGCAATGACGAAGTGGAGGGTCTTGCCCACCTCTCCACCATGAGGGTCAGGATCGCGGCGGCCGCGGATCGATCGGCGTGGTGCCGCGCACGCCCAGAATGTCCTCCAGCACTTTCGCGCCGGCCAGCAGCTGCGCCTCGGCACGCGGCTTGGCGACCATCTGCAGGCCGACGGGCAGGCCCGAGGCGGTGAAGCCGCAGGGTAGCGACAGCGCCGGACAGCAGGCCAGCGTGATCGCGTAGACGATGCCGAGCCATTCGACGTAATTGTCGAACTTCTTGCCGTCGCACTCGGCGACATAGCGGTTCTCGACCGGAAACGGCGCCACGATGGTCGCGGGCGCCAGCAGCAGGTCGTACTTGTCGAAGAATTCGAGCGCACGCGCCGTCATCGCGACGCGCTGCGCCTCGGCGCGTTCGAGCTTCTCGACCGTGAGCTTCAACCCTTCCTCGATGTTCCAGATCACCTCGGGCTTCAGCAAATCGCGCTTGGTGCGCAGCAATTCGGCCTTGCTGATCGCGAAATCGAACGCGCGCAGCACGTGGAAGCATTCATGGGCCTCGCTGAAATCGGGATGCGCCTCCTCGACGATCGCACCGGCTGCCGCGAACCGCTCCGCCGCCTTGCGCGTCACGGCCCTGACCTCGGGATCGACCGGCGTGATGCCGAGATCGGGCGAGTAGGCGATGCGCTTCGGCTTCTGGTTCGAACGCGCGGCCGACAGGAACGACGTCGGCAGCGTGGGCAGCGACAGCGGATCGGCGGCATGCTCGCCGCTCATCGCGTCGAGCAGCAGCGCGAGGTCCTCGACATTGCGCGCCATCGGTCCCTGCTGGCCGAGCGTGCGGTCGACGCCGAATTTCGGCGTCTGCGCGACGCGGCCGATCGACGGCCGGAGGCCGACGATGCCGCAGAAGCTCGCCGGGTTGCGCAGGCTGCCGCCCATGTCGGAGCCGTGCGCGAGCCACGCAGTGCCGCTCGCCAGTGCCGCCGCGGCGCCGCCGGAGGAGCCGGCGGCCGAGCGCGATGTGTCCCAGGGATTGCGGGTCGGGCCGAACACCTCGTTGAAGGTGTTGGCGCCGGCGCCGAATTCCGGCGTGTTCGACTTGGCGTAGATCACGCCGCCATTCTCTTCGAGGCGCTCGACCAGGATGTCCGACTTCGCCGGGACGTTGTCCTTGAAGATCGGCGAGCCCAGCGTGGTCAGCACGCCGGAGACGGCGGTGAGATCCTTGATCGGAACCGGAAGGCCCGCGAGCAGGCCGCGCTCGCTGACCGGTTTCTGCATCAGGGCCTTGGCGTGGGTGCGGGCGCGGTCGAAGCACAGCGTCGGCAGTGCGTTGACCTTGCCGTCCACCTCGGCGATGCGCGTCTCCAGCACGTCGAGCAGATCGAGCGGCGTGACGTCGCCGGCCTTCAGCTTCTCGACGACGGCACACGCCGTTTCCTTCACCAAGCCCTGATCAGCCATGCGCCGTTGCTCCTATGCCTTCTGTTTGCTTGTGCTGTAGAACATTTCCTGCCGTCGTGGCAATGCGACGAGAACCGAAGGGGCAGGGATGGCAGCGTTGTTTTCCGCGCTGGACTGGCGCGCGATGAGCCAGCAGGAGCGTGACCTCGGCTTGAACAACGGCGTTGCCGTCAAGGGCAGCGCCGAGATCGCCGCCGGCTGGGAGCAACGCTCGGCGGCACTGCGGCAAAAGCACGCCGGCCGTCTCGACCTCAGATACGGCTCGCGCGAGCGCAACCGGATCGACTTCCTGAAAGTTCGCGACGGCGCGCCGACGCTGCTGTTCATCCACGGCGGCTATTGGCAGACCCGTGCCAAGGAAGTGTTCACGATCTTCGCCGAGGGGCCGATGGCCCACGGCATCAATGTCGCGCTGATCGGCTATACGCTCGCGCCCGATGCGACGCTCGATGACATCGTCGCCGAGATCCATGCCGGCATCGACTTTCTGGCCGCACAGTTGCCCGCGCTCGGGGCCGCTGCCGAGGGCATCGTGGTGTCGGGCTGGTCGGCCGGCGGACATTTGACATCGCTGGCGCTGTCGAACGGCCATGTCCGGGCCGGCATGGCGATCTCGGGCATCTACGACCTCGAGCCGATCAGGCATTCCTACCTCAACGAAAAGCTGAGGCTCGACGAAGCGGCGTCGTGGCGCAACTCGCCGATGATGGCGGAGGGCGGCACGGCAAAGCCGCTGTCGCTGGTAGTCGGCAGCGCCGAATTGCCGCTGCTGCGCAAGCAGACCGCCGATTTCGCCGGCCATCGCGCCCGTTACGGCTTGCCGGTGACCTATGAGGAGATCGCCGGCGCCGATCACTTCTCCATCATGAACCAGATGCTGGCGCCGCAGGGCCGCATCACGACGCTGATCCGGCAGCTGTTCGAGCGGACGGCGAGTTGACGTCATTGCGAGCGAAGCGAAGCAATCCATCGGTCCGCATATATGGAGAGCCATGGATTGCTTCGTCGCTGTCGCTCCTCGCAATGACGTGGAGAGCTGCCGTCAGCCCCACCCCGACGTCAGCCCGCCATCCACCGTGTAGATCACGCCCGACGTATAGCCCGCGCGGTCGGAGGCGAGGAACGCCATCAGGTCGCCGATCTCGCGTGCATGTGCGGGCCGGCCGAGCGGCAGGCCCTTTTGGAATTCCTTGTAACGGTTCTCGTCGCCGAACTGGTTCCTGGCGCGGGTCTTGAGCAGCGTGACGTGGCGGTCGGTGCCGACGGGGCCGGGGTTGATGCCGACGACGCGGATGTTGTCGGCGAGGCTCTTGCCACCGAGCGCGCGGGTGAAGGCCATCAGCGCCGCATTGCCGGCGCTGCCGCAGATGTAATTGGCGTCGAACTTCTCGCCGGCCGCGCCGATGTCGTTGACGATCACGCCGCCGCCGCGCGCCTTCATCTGGGCATAGATCGCTCGCGTCAGGTTGACATAGCCGAACACCTTGAGCTCCCAGGCGTGCCGCCAGGTCGCCTCGTCGATCTTGTCGATCGAGCCGCCGGGGATATCGCCGGCATTGTTGACCAGGATATCGATGTCGGCGGCCTCCCCGGCGAGACGCGCGAGATCGTCAGACTTGCGCAGATCCACCACGCTGGTCGCGGCAGATATCTGGTGCGCGGAGCGCAGCCGCTCGGCGAGCGCCTTGAGCTGGTCGCCGTTGCGGGCGGCGAGCAGCAAATTGGCGCCTTCCTCGGCAAAGGCTTCGGCGGCGGCCGCGCCAATGCCCTTGGAGGCGCCGGTGATCAGGACACGCTTGCCGCGCAGATGCAGATCCATGGGATGTCTCGCTTGGTATGAGGAGTGGTGTCGGCGAATTTGGTGGGGCAGGGTCGCGCCGCGGTCAACACTGCACTGCAGCGTTGCGCTCGCGCGAAGTTTGGTCCATTGCAGGGCCATCAGAATAGGCGGCATTGCCGGCCGGGCAAATCACAAGGGTGTTCTCGATGAGCAGCGCAAAGAAGCAGTATCGGATTGCGGTCATTCCCGGTGACGGCATCGGCAAGGAAGTGATGCCCGAGGGCCTGCGCGTCATCGAGACGGCGGCGAAGAAGCACGGCGTCGACGTGAAGTTCGACCATTTCGACTTCGCCTCCTACGACTATTACGAGAAGCACGGCGAGATGATGCCGGTCGACTGGAAGGACAAGATCGGCAAGCATGATGCGATCTATTTCGGCGCGGTCGGCTGGCCGGCGAAAATACCTGACCATATCTCGTTGTGGGGGTCGCTCATAAAATTCCGCCGCGAGTTCGACCAGTACGTCAACCTGCGCCCGGTGCGGCTGATGCCCGGCGTGCCGTCGCCGCTGGCGAACCGCAAGCCCGGCGACATCGATTTCTGGGTGGTGCGCGAGAACACCGAGGGCGAATACTCGTCCGTCGGTGGCCGCATGTTCCCCGACACCGACCGCGAATTCGTCACGCAACAGACCGTGATGACCCGCACCGGCGTCGACCGCATCCTGAAATTCGCGTTCGATCTGGCGCAGTCGCGGCCGAAGAAGCATCTGACGTCGGCGACCAAGTCGAACGGCATCTCCATCACCATGCCCTACTGGGACGAGCGCGTGGAGGCGATGGCCAAGAAATATCCCGGCGTGAAGTGGGACAAGTACCACATCGATATCCTGACCGCGAACTTCGTGCTGCATCCGGACTGGTTCGACGTCGTGGTCGGCTCCAATTTGTTCGGGGACATCCTCTCCGATCTCGGCCCGGCGTGCACCGGCACGATCGGCATCGCGCCGTCGGGCAACATCAATCCGGAAGGCGATTTCCCCTCGGTGTTCGAGCCGGTCCACGGCTCGGCGCCCGACATTGCCGGGCAGGGCATTGCCAACCCGATCGGCATGATCTGGTCGGGCGCGATGATGCTGGAGCATCTCGGCGAGAAGCAGGCGGCGGCTGCGATCGTCGGCGCGATCGAGCGCACGCTCGGCGAACGCACGCTGCGCACGCGCGATCTCGGCGGCAATGCCGACACCACGGCGTGCGGCAAGGCCGTCGCGGAGATGGTGGATTAGGCTGCGCCGTCAAGCACGGGGTCGTCCTGGCGAAAGCCAGGACCCATTACCCCGAGTGCTTGTTGTGTCGCTGGATCTGACAACCGCCCTGCGCGATGACGCAGGCCGGTGGTAATGGGTCCTGGATCGCGCTCGCTACGCTCGCTTGTCCAGGACGACGTCGTTATTGATTGCTTCGCAGTCTGCGTAGGGCGGGTTAGCCACCCTACGGCCACTGTCGTCCCTGCGAAAGCAGGACCCATAACCACAGGGTCTTGTTGTTGGTGCTCGCTGTGGCCCCAGCCTTCGTGACAATGTGGCGCGGTGGTTATGGGTCCCGGCTCGCGCGGAGCCTGTCATCGGGCGGCGCCTTGCGCCGACCCGTTGGCTTGGCCGGGACGACGGTGAAATTATCCCTTCACGATCCTGCGGCAGTGCTCCCATGCCGCGTGGATCAAATTCTCGCTCGCCTCGGGCGTGCGGAAGGCGGAGTGCGCCGACAGCGTCACGTTCGGGATCTTCGTCAACGGATGATCCTTCGGCAGCGGCTCGATGTTGTAGACGTCGAGGCCGGCGTGGCGGATGTGGCCCGAATTGAGCGCATCGATCATCGCCTGCTCGTCGACGATCGCGCCGCGCGCGGTGTTGATCAGCACCACGCTCTTTTTCATCTTCGCGATCTTGTCGCGCGTGATCAGGCCGCGGGTCTCGTCGTTCAGCAGCAGGTGGATCGAAACCACGTCGCTGCTCGCCAGCACGGTGTCGAGATCGACGAACTCGACGCCCGGATGGCTCTTGGACGACCGGTTCCAGGCGATCACCTTCATGCCGCTGCCGAGCGCGATGCGGGCGACCTCGGCGGCGATGCCGCCGAAGCCGACCAGGCCGAGCGTCTTGCCGGTGAGCTGCATGCCGTCCTCGCGCAGCCAGTTGCCGGCGCGCATCTCGCGGTCCATCTGCGCGATCACGCGCGCCGACGACCACATCAGCGCGATCGCGGATTCCGCGACCGCGGTGTCGCCATAGCCCTTGATCAGGTGCACGGAGACGCCGAGCTCGGCGAGCTCCTCCGGGTTCATGTAGCTGCGCGCGCCGGTGCCGAGGAACACGACGTGCTTTAGGCCGGCGCACTTCTTCGCAACATCGGTCGGCAGCGCAGTGTGGTCGACCACCGCGATCTCGGCGCCGTCGAGCACCGCCGGATAGTCGTCGGACTTGATGTCCGGGTTGCGGTTGATCCGCATCCTCGGATCGCCGGGCTTTTCCAGGCGCTCCGTGATGACAGCAAGCGATTCATTGGCGTCGACAAACACTGCGCGCACGAAAGCCTCCATCGATGAGGAGAAAGGAAGATCAGGACGCGACGCCGGCGAGCGCCAGCACCGTATGCATCAGGACGTTGGCGCCGGCGGCGCAGTCGGTCTGCTTGGCATCTTCCAGCTCATTATGGCTGATGCCGTCCTTGCAGGGCACGAACACCATCGCTGCCGGCATCACCGTATTGAGGTTGCAGGCGTCGTGGCCGGCGCCCGAGGTGATGCGGCGGTGCGAATAGCCGAGCTGCTTGGCGGCGTTCTCGACCGCGTCGACCAGCTTGGGATCGAAATGCGTCGGCGCCTTGCGCCAGACGAGATCAAGCTGCACCTCGACCTTGCGCTTTGCTGCGATCTCGGCGACGGCCGCACGCAGGTCGCGGTCCAGCGCATCCATGATCGCAGCGTCGGCGCTGCGGCAATCCACCGTGAAGGCGATCTCGCCGGGGATGACGTTGCGCGAGGGCGCGGCGATCACGGCCTCGCCGATGGTGCCGACCGCCTTCGGGCCGTGCTTCTTCGCGATGCTTTCCATCGCCAGCACGATCTCGGACAGCGTCGCCAGCGCATCGCGGCGCAGCGGCATCGGGGTCGAGCCGGCATGGCTCTCGAAGCCGGTGATCTTGCCGTCGTACCAGAGGACGCCCTGGCCGGAATCGACCACGCCGATGGTCTTGTTCTCGGCCTCCAGGATCGGGCCTTGCTCGATATGCAGCTCGACGAAGCTGGTGAACTTCTGGCGGCCGACCGGGGCGTCGCCGCGATAACCAATCGTGTCCAGAGCCTGCGCCACCGTGACGCCCTCGGCGTCCTTGCGCGACAGGATGTCGTCGGTGGTGAAGTCGCCGACATAGGCGGCCGAGGCCATCATCGCCGGAGCGAAGCGCGAGCCTTCCTCATTGGTCCAGTTGCAGATGCAGATCGGCAGCTCGGTCTCGATCCCGGCATCGTTCAGCGTGCGCACCATTTCGAGCGCCGCCAGCGTGCCGAGCACGCCGTCATATTTGCCGCCGGTCGGCTGGGTGTCGAGATGCGAGCCGACGCCGATCGGCGGCTTCGACATATCCCGTCCTTTCCTCAACCCGAACATCGAGCCGAGCGCGTCGACCTGCACCTCGAGGCCGGCGTCCGCGCATGCCTTGCGGAACCAGTCGCGCACCTGCTTGTCTTCGGCGCTCAAGGTCAGCCGCCGCACACCGCCCTTGGGCGTTGCACCGAACTGCGCGGTTTCGTGGATGGTGCCCCAGAGGCGGGCGGAATCGATCTGCAGGTTGGTGGCGGCTCGGCTCATGTCGTCAGTCCATTTTTATTTTCGTCATTCCGGGGCGATGCGTCAGCATCGAACCCGGAATCTCGAGATTCCGGGTCTGGTCCTTCGGACCATCCCGGAATGACGTTCGATTATCCGGCAATCGTTCAATGACGCGCCACTCTCGCGCCGTCAACCGCCACGCTCGTCTGCGCGATCTGCCTGGCGAGATTGGCGACGCGCTCGATGGCGACCGCATCGGGCGAGGCGAGCCAGCTCGCGGTGAAGGTGAGGGGCGGCAGCTTGAGGTCGGTGTCGAGCAGCAGCAAGCGCCCGTCGGCAAGCTCGTTCTCGACGATCGCCGCCGGGATCACCGCGATGCCAAGCCCTTCATTGGCCATGTGGATCACGGTCGCGAGCGAGGTCGAGGCGTGCAGTCGGATCGGCGGCAGATCGGGGGCATTGAACAATGCGCGTACGGTCTCGTAGGGCTGGGTCTTGCGCGGAAAGGTGATGATCGGAAACCGCGCCAGGTCCTGCCGCGCCACCGGGCCGTCGCCGAGGCCGAGCGCCGGGCTCGCCAGGAAACCGATCGGGTAATCGCACAGCACATGGTTGTGCGCGCCGGACGCCGAGACCGGCCCGAGCACGAAGGCGAGCTCGATCTCCTGCGCCAGCAGCCGCTGCGTCAGATTAGGCGTGATGTCGACCTCGATCTCGAGCGACAGGTTCGGGTAGACCTCGTTGACGCTTTTGACGAGGCGCGGCAGCCAGGTGTGCACGATGGTCTCCGCGACACCGAGCCGCAGCGCGCCGCGCATCGCCGAACGGTCGCCGACCTCGGCCATCATCTCCGAACGCAGGCCGATCAGCTTCTCGGCATAGATCATCATCAGCCGGCCGCTCGGGGTCGGCGAGGCCACCCGGTGGTCGCGGTTGAGCAGCTTGACGCCCATTTCGCGCTCGAGCTGGGCAATGCGCTGGGAGATCGCCGGCTGGGTGGTGTTGAGCCGCTGGGCGGCGCCGCGGAAGCTGCCGAGCTTGACGACCCAGAGGAATGTCTCGATCGAGCGGAAGTCCGTCATTGGAAGCATTTTCCCGATCGATAAATCTGCTTTATCGATTTTGATTAGAAAGGACGATTAGACATTATATCACGCTTGGTGTTGGTTCGTCCTTGTCGAGATTATGGGCAGGAGAATCCCATGACTGTTTTTGCGGCAGTGCAGCGATCTCAGGGGGAGCCGGTGCCGGCGAGCGTCGAAGCGCGCCGCGCCTGCCGTGACGGCGTGGCCTCGACCACCACAGCCGGTCTCGCCAACGGTTTCGTCCAGGGCAATCTCGCGATCCTGCCGGAAAAGCTCGCCGGCGCCTTCCACCGCTTCTGCCAGCTCAATCCGAAGCCGTGCCCGATCATCGGCATGTCCGACGTCGGCGATCCCCGCATTCCCTCGCTTGGCCTCGACCTCGACATCCGCACCGACGTGCCGCGCTACCGGGTCTGGCGCGACGGCGAGGTGGCGGACGAGCCGACCGACATCACCAAGTACTGGCGCGACGATCTTGTCACCTTCGTGCTCGGCTGCTCCTACTCGTTCGAAGAGGCGCTGCTGGATGAGGGCCTGCCGATCCGTCACATTGAACGCAATCTGCGTGTGCCAATGTACCGCACCAATATCGCCTGCAGCCCGTCGGGGCCGTTCGCGGGACCCATGGTGGTGTCGATGCGCCCGTTCAAGCCGGCGGATGCGATCCGCGCGGTGCAGATCACCTCGCGCTTCCCGTCGGTGCATGGCGCGCCGGTCCACCTCGGCCATCCGCATGCGATCGGCATCAAGGATATCGCCAAGCCGGATTACGGCGATGCGGTACCGATCGCCGATGACGAGATCCCGGTGTTCTGGGCCTGTGGCGTGACGCCGCAATCGGTGATCGCAAGTGCGAAGCTGCCGTTCGCGATCACGCATTCGCCGGGCCTGATGCTGGTGACCGATCTCAGGAACAAGCAGCTCGCTGTGCTCTGAATAGGCAATTCGTGCAATTCATTGAGGCTTTACTGCGCGCTACAAGCATCACATCGATTATAACAAGCTGACCAAGGGGAAATTTCGATGACGATCTCTCGCCGTAACGTGTTGCTGGGTGCCACTGCCGCCGCCGCGCTCGGTCCGATGGCCGCGCGCGCACAGACCAGTGAAGTGGCAATCGGCGTGATCTATCCGCTGTCGGGCGCCAGCGCCCAGATCGGCGTCGACGCACAGCGCGCGTTCGAGACCGCGGCAGACATCATCAACAAGAACTATGACTTCGCATTGCCGCTCGCCAAGGGCGAGGGCCTGTCCGGCCTCGGCGGCGCCAAGGTCAAGCTTGTGTTCGCCGACCACCAGGCCGATCCGCAAAAGGGCCGCGCCGAAGCCGAGCGCCTGATCACGCAGGAGAAGGTCTGCGCCGTGATCGGCACCTATCAGAGCGCGGTCGCCGTCACCGTCAGCCAAATCTGCGAGCGCTACGGCGTTCCGTTCCTCTCGGCCGACAATTCCTCGCCGAGCCTGCATCGCCGCGGCCTGAAATACTATTTCCGCGCCTCGCCGCATGACGAGATGTTCTCGACCGCGATGTTCGACTTCTTCGATGCGATGAAGAAGAAGGGCCAAAAGATCGAGACGCTGGCGCTGTTCCACGAGGACACCATCTTCGGCACCGATTCGGCGAACGCGCAGACCAAGCTCGCCGGCGAGCGCGGCTACAAGATCGTGGCCGACATCAAGTACCGCGCCAACTCGCCGTCGCTGACCGCCGAGGTGCAGCAGCTCAAGGCGGCGAATGCCGATGTGCTGATGCCGTCGAGCTACACCACCGACGCGATCCTCCTGGTCAAGACCATGGCCGAGCTCGGCTACAAGCCGAAGAACATCATGGCGCAGGACGCCGGCTTCTCCGAGAAGGCGACCTACGACGCGGTCGGCGACAAGCTCGAGGGCGTGATCTCGCGCGGCAGCTTCTCGCTCGACCTGGCGCAGAAGCGGCCGATGGTCGGTCTCATCAACGAGATGTACCGCGCCAAGTCCGGCAAGGACTTCAACGACTATTCGTCGCGCCAGTTCATGGGCCTGATCGTGATGGCGGACGCCATCAACCGCGCCAAGTCGACCGACGGCGACAAGATCCGCGAGGCGCTGGTCGCCACCGACATGCCGGGCGATCAGACCATCATGCCGTGGCGGCGCGTCAAGTTCGACGAGATGGGGCAGAACAACTTCGCCGATCCGGTGCTGTTGCAGTACTCCGCGAAGAACTTCGTGACGATCTTCCCGGAACAGGCCGCCGTCTCCGAGGCGATCTGGCCGATGAACAGCTGATCGGTCGGGCGCCAGAGGGGGCAAGCGGCGGTGACAGCCGAAGACATCATTCAGAGTCTCGCATGTTCCGTCATTGCGAGCGAAGCGAAGCAATCCACGTCTCCGCGAAAAGAAAGCATGGATTGCTTCGTCGCTTCGCTCCTCGCAATGACGGGGGCTAAAGACAATGGTCGGAACATGGAGCGTCGACGGTGACAGCCGAGACCATTATCCAGAGTTTGGCGAGCGGCCTGTTGATGGGGCTGCTCTACGGACTGATCGCCGCAGGCCTCGCATTGATCTTCGGATTGATGGACGTCGTGAATTTCGCGCACGGCGAGTTCCTGATGATCGCGATGTACGCGACCTTCTTCCTGTTCGCGTTCTTCGCGATCGATCCCTTGCTCTCGGCGCCGCTGGTCGCCGCGGCGCTGTTCGTGTTCGGCGCGGTGGTCTATCTGTTGATCGTCCGCTTCGCGATGCGCGCCAAGGCCAATGCCGGCATGGTGCAGATCTTCTCGACCTTCGGGCTGGCGATCGTGATGCGGGGCCTTGCCCAGTTCTTCTTCACGCCCGACTACCGCAGCGTCACCAACTCCTGGGTCGGCGGCAAGACGGTGTCGATCGCCGGCATCTATCTGCCGGAGCCGCAGCTGATCGGCGCGATGCTGTCGATCGCGGCCTTTGTCGCGCTCTACTTCTTCATCAATCGCACCGATTTCGGCCGCGCGCTCGAAGCGACGCGCGAGGACGCCGGCGCGGTGGCGCTGGTCGGCATCGACAAGAACCGGGTGTTCGCGCTCGGCTGGGGCCTCGGTGCGGCGCTGGTCGGCCTCGCCGGCGCCATCATGGCGATCTTCTTCTACGTCTATCCCGATGTCGGCGCGTCGTTCGCTCTGATTGCCTACGTCACCGTGGCGCTCGGCGGCTTCGGCAGCGTGTTCGGCGCCTTTGCCGGCGGCATCATCGTCGGCCTGGTGGAGGCGACCACCGCGCTGATCCTGCCGCCGTCGCTGAAATCGGTCGGCATCTATGCCGTTTACCTGCTGGTCGTCTTCATCCGCCCGCGTGGCCTGTTCGGATCGATGTGATGGACACCCAGTTCGCCCAACGCCGCAGGCGTGACCTGATCGTGGCGGCCTGCCTCGCGGTGATCGCCGCGCTGGTCCCGCTGTTCGTCAAGGACGTCTACGTCCAGAACATCATGGTGCTGACGCTGATGTATGCGGCGCTGTCGCAGAGCTGGAACATCCTGTCCGGCTATTGCGGGCAGATCTCGCTCGGCCATGCGCTGTATTTCGGGCTCGGCGCCTATACCACCGCGCTGCTGTTCACCAAGTTCGGCGTGCTGCCGTGGTTCGGCATGCTGGCGGGCGGGGCGATCTCCGCATTGATCGCGATGGCGCTCGGCTACCCCTGCTTCCGCCTCCGCGGGCATTACTTCGTGATCGCGACCATCGTGATCGCCGAGATCGCGCTGCTGTTGATCCAGAACTGGGATTGGGCCGGCGCCGCGCTCGGCATCGACATCCCGGTGCGCGGCGACAGCTGGCTGAAATTCCAGTTCACCCGCTCGAAGCTGCCTTACTTCTACTTTGCGCTGGCGCTGGCCTGCATCGCCTGGTTCGTCACCTGGTGGCTGGAGGATTCCAAATGGGGCTATTGGTGGCGCGCCGTGAAGGACAATCCCGATGCCGCCGAAAGCCTCGGCGTGGTCGTGTTCAATTCCAAGATGGGCGCGGCGGCGGTTTCGGCCTTCCTCGTTGCGGTCGGCGGCAGCTTCTACGCCCAGTTCGTCTCCTACATCGATCCTGAAAGCGTGATGGGCTTCCAGTTCTCGCTGCTGATGGCGCTGCCCGCGGTGCTTGGCGGCATTGGCACGCTGTGGGGGCCGGTGCTCGGCGCGGTCATCCTGATCCCGCTCACCGAGCTGACGCGCTCGTTCATCGGCGGCTCCGGGCGCGGCGTCGACCTCATCGTCTACGGCACGCTGATCGTCGTGATCTCGCTGGCGCTGCCGCGCGGCCTGGTCAGCGTGTTCTCCCTGCGCAAGGGGGCCGCACGATGACGGCGCTGCTGGAAACGCGCGGAGTATGGCAGCGCTTCGGCGGCCTCGTCGCCAACAGCGATGTCTCGATCTCGGTCGGGCGCGGCGAGATCGTCGGCCTGATCGGCCCCAACGGCGCCGGCAAGTCGACGCTGTTCAATCTGATCGCGGGCGTGCTGCCGCCGACCCAGGGCTCGATCATCTTCGACGGCGAGGACGTGACCAAGCTGCCGGCGGCGGAACGCTGCCAGCGCGGCGTCGGGCGTACCTTCCAGGTCGTCAAGAGTTTTGAGACCATGACCGTGATCGACAACGTCATCGTCGGCGCGCTGATCCGCAACACCAAGATGCGCGTCGCGCGGCAGAAGGCCTATGAGGTGCTGGAGTTCTGCGGACTTGCGGCGCGCGCCGACAAGCTTGCCGCCGACCTCGTCCCGTCGGAGAAGCGCCGGCTCGAAGTGGCCCGCGCGCTCGCGACCGAGCCGAAGCTGCTGCTGCTTGACGAAGTCCTCACCGGACTGACGCCGGTCGAGGCACAGACCGGGGTCGAGTTGGTGCGCAAGGTCCGCGCCGCCGGCATCACTGTGCTGATGGTCGAGCATGTGATGGAAATCGTGATGCCGCTGGTCGACCGCGCCATCGTGCTCAATCTCGGCAAGGTGCTGGTCGAGGGCAAGCCGACTGAGGTCGTCCGCAATCCGGAAGTCATTTCTGCCTATCTCGGGGATCGTCATGCTGTCGGTGCGTGAAGTCACCACCGCCTATCAGGGCCTGGTCGCGATCTCCTCGGTGTCGATCGACGTCACCAAGGGCGAGATCGTCTGCGTCGCCGGCGCCAACGGTGCGGGCAAGTCGACGCTACTCAAGTCGATCGCCGGCGCCGAGCGGCCGCGCGCAGGGACCGTCACCTTCGACGGCAAGCGCATCGACGGCCAGCCGCAGCACGTCATCACATCAAGCGGCATCGCTTACGTGCCGGAGAATCGCCGGCTTTTTCCGCGGCTCTCGGTGCGCGACAATCTGCGCCTCGGCAGCTATCTCTACCGCAGCCAGTCCGACCGCGACGCGCCGCTCGATCTGGTCTTCAAGCTGTTCCCGCGGCTTGGCGAACGGCTCGACCAGCGCGCAGAGACGTTGTCCGGCGGCGAACAGCAGATGCTCGCGATCGGCCGTGCGCTGATGACGCGACCGCGGCTTCTGATGCTCGACGAACCGTCGCAGGGCATCATGCCGAAACTGGTCGACGAGATCTTCCAGGCCGTGAAGCGCATCCGCGACGCCGGCATGACGGTCCTGATCGTCGAGCAGCGCATGGCCGAATGCCTCGAGATCGCCGACCGCGCCTACATCCTGCAGACCGGCCGCGTGCTGATGCAGGGCACCGCCGCCGAGATCAGCGGCAATCCCGACGTGCGCAAGGCGTATCTGGGTCTGTAGCGGGATTCTCCGCGCACACCGACGTCATCCTGAGGTGCGCGCCTCTTCGGCGCGCCTCGAAGGATGGCAGCGGGCGCCGTGGCTCATCCTTCGAGGCTCGCTCCGCTCGCACCTCCAGCGACAAAGGCTTCGCCTTTGCGCGGGGATGACGCCAGTGTATGTGGTGCGCGCAATCCAGCCCGTAGCCCGGATGAGCGCAGCGACATCCGGGGCGTCCCGCATATCGCTGCGCTCATGCGGGCTACTGATCCAGCCCACGCAGCCTACTTGCTCTCGTCGATCTTCTCGACCTTGGCGGCGAGGTCCGGCACGCGGCTGACGCGGTAGGTCGCGTTGCTGCATGTCAGCGTCCAGGCCTCGTTGTCGGGCTTCGAGAGCTTGTCGTCCCGCTCGGCCTTGAGCGGCTTGTCGCAGGCATAGCCTTGCGCGCGCAGCTGGGTTGCCAGCATGCCTTGCAAGGTCTCTTCGGTCCGTCCGTCCGACGCCGCAAGGCCGACGGCAAACGGTGCCGCTAACGCCAAGCCTGAGAACCTCATCATGACTGTCCTTCGCATATCGATCCTCCGCTTGATCTAGTGAGGGTGATCCGGCAGCACGAGCCCGAACGTCCTGGTCAAATCCGCCACCTGGTCGGGCGACAAATAGCGCGGGTTCAGCCCGCGCAGCAGCAGATAGAGCTTTGCGGTCTCCTCCAGCTCCTCGGTCGCGAACACCGCCGCTTCCAGCGTATCGCCCGACACGACGGGCCCATGATTGGCGAGCAGCACCGATGAATATTTCCCGGCCAGGCCCCGGATCGCGTCGGCAACGGCTGGATCGCCGGGGCGATAATAGGGCACCAGCGCGGTCTGGCCGCACTTCATGACGTAATAGGCGGTCATCGCCGGCAGCGCGGCGCGCGGGTCGATCTCGGGCAGCATCGAGAGCGCGACCGAATGGGTCGAGTGCAGGTGCACCACGGCGCCGGCGGAAGCGCGCGTCTGGTAGAGCGCGGTGTGCAGCGGCACTTCCTTGGTCGGGGCGTCGCCGGAGACGAGCCGGCCGTTGCCGTCGAGCCGTGACATTTTCGCCGGATCGAGGAAGCCGAGCGAGGCGTTGGTCGGCGTCACCAGCCAGCCGCCGTCCGCGAGCCGGACGCTGATATTGCCCGAGGAGCCCGGCGTCAGGCCGCGCTCGAACAGCGAGCGGCCGAAGCGGCAGATGTCCTCACGAAGCTTTGTTTCGCTCATCCGGTTTCGCTCGCGGCGCCATCTTTGGCGCTATCCGTTTTCCGCTTTGTCTCATGCTTTGGCAGCGCGGCCAAGCCGTGATAGGCAAGCAGCAACGAGCATGATCCGGGCCCGGAAGGCCGCGCTGGCGCAAAGTGACAGCCGGTTTTCCGAAAAGGTCATGCTCAAACAACTAAAAATGTTCAGGGATCGCCAAATGTCCAGTTCCGCAACATCACGTGTCGCCGTCATCGGGCTGGGCTCGATGGGATACGGCATGGCGACCTCGCTCAGGCGGGCCGGTTTCGAGGTGACCGGCTGCGACGTGTCGGCCGATGCGGTGGCGCGCTTCGTCGCCGACGGCGGCAAGGGCGCCAAGTCGCCGGCCGAGGCGGCCCGGGATGCCGACATTGTCGTCAGCGTCGTCGTCAACGCCGCGCAGACTGAAGCGATCCTGTTCGGCAAGGACGGCGTCGCCGAGACCTTGGCCAAGGACGCCGTCTTCATCTCCTCGGCGACCATGGACCCTGATATCGCGCGGCGCCTCGCAAAGCAGCTCGAGGCGACCGGCCGGCACTATCTCGATGCCCCGATCTCCGGCGGCGCGCAGCGCGCGGCGCAGGGCGAATTGACGATTCTCGCCTCCGGCAGCGCCGCGGCATTTGCGAAGGCGCGGCCGGCACTCGATGCGATGGCGGCGAAACTCTACGAGCTCGGCGATGCCGCGGGGCAGGGCGCCGCGTTCAAGATGATCAACCAGCTGCTGGCCGGCGTGCATATCGCGGCCGCCTCCGAGGCGATCGCCTTTGCCGCCAAGCAGGGGCTCGACATCCGCAAGGTCTATGAGGTGATCACCGCCTCCGCCGGCAATTCCTGGATGTTCGAGAACCGCATGCCGCATGTGCTCGACGGCGACTATGCGCCGCGCAGCGCCGTGGAAATTTTTGTGAAGGACCTCGGCATCATCCAGGACATGGCGCGCAATGCACGCTTCCCGGTGCCGGTCTCGGCCGCGGCCTTGCAGATGTTCCTGATGACCGCCGCCGCCGGCATGGGCCGCGACGATGATGCGTCGGTGGCGCGGATGTATGCGCAGGTTACCGGCACCAAGCTTCCCGGCGAGAAATAAGAGGATCTTGCAATGCCCCGTTTTGCCGCCAACCTCACCATGATGTTCAACGAGGTCCCGTTCCTCGACCGCTTCGAGGCGGCCGCGAAGGCGGGCTTCACCGCGGTCGAGTTCCTGTTTCCTTACGACCATCCGGCCGAGGAGGTCGGCAAGCGGCTGAAAGGCAATGGGCTGACGCAGGCGCTGTTCAATTTGCCGCCGGGCGACTGGAACGCCGGCGAGAAGGGGTTTGCCGCGCTGCCGGACCGTTTCGCCGACCTCCAGCAAAGCCTGAAGACCGCGCTGTCCTATGTGCAGGCGACCGGCGTCAAGCGGGTGCATCTGATGGCGGGAATAGCCGAGCGCAGCGATGCCAGGGCGGTCGCCGCGTTTCGCAAATCGGTCGCCCATGCCGCGGAGTTCTTCGCGCCGCACGGCCTCGACGTCGTGATCGAGCCGATCAATCCGCGCAACGTGCCCGGCTATTTCCTCAACGACTTCATCTTCGCGCGCGATCTGATCAACGAGCTTGGTATCGCGAACCTGAAGCTGCAGTTCGATATCTACCACTGCCAGATCATCCATGGCGACGTCACCATGCGGCTGCGTGAAATGATGCCGATCATCGGCCACATCCAGATCGCGTCGATCCCCTCGCGCAACGAGCCCGACGGCGAGGAGCTGTACTATCCGTTCCTGTTCGGCGAGCTCGACCGGCTCGGCTATGGCGGCTTCGTCGGCTGCGAATACAATCCGCGTGGCAAGACCACCGACGGTCTCGCCTGGTTCAAGCCCTATGCCGGAGTGAAGCCGTGACGCTCGCGGGACATCTGTCTCTTGGTTGCATCGCCGACGACTATACCGGCGCCTCCGATCTCGCCAACACGCTGACCCGCGCCGGCCTGCGCACGGTGCAGACCATCGGCGTGCCTGCGGACGATCTCGCGCTGCCCGAGGTCGACGCCGTCGTGGTGTCGCTGAAGAGCCGTTCGATCGAGGCCGGCCTCGCCGTGACGCGTTCGCGCGCAGCGGAGGCCTGGCTGCGCGGCCGCGGCGCCAAACATATCCTGTTCAAGATCTGCTCGACCTTCGATTCAACCGATGCCGGCAATATTGGCCCGGTGATGGACGCGCTGCGCGCCGATTCCAGGGATGCCATCGTGCTGGTGACGCCAGCGTTCCCGGAGACCGGCCGCACCGTCTACCAGGGCAATCTGTTCGTCGGCACGGTGCCGCTAAACGAGAGTCCGCTGAAGGACCACCCGCTCAACCCGATGCATGATTCCAATCTGGTTCGCGTGCTGGCGCGGCAAAGCACGACCAAGGTCGGCCTGGTCGATCTGGCGACGCTGAGCCGTGGCGCGGACGCCGTCCGGGCAAAGCTCACCGAGCTCACGCAAAGCGGCATCGGCGCCGCCATCGTCGACGCGGTGTTCGACCGCGACCTCGAGACCATCGGGCAGGTCGCGCTGGATCACCGTCTTTCGGTCGGCGCTTCCGGGATCGGACTCGGCCTGGCGCGGGCGCTGGTCGCCGCGAGCAAAGCCAGACCGGACAGCGCGGATGCGATGCTGGCGACGCCGGTCGGCGGCCCGGCGGCGTGCCTTGCCGGCAGTTGCTCGCAGGCGACCCTGCGCCAGATCGCAAACGCCGAGAAGGTGATGCCGGTCCTGCACCTCGATCCCGAGCGGGTGGTCGCCGGCAAGGACGAGGCGCAGCGTGCGCTCGCCTGGGCCAGAGACCGGCTCGGGGCGGGGCCAATCCTGATTGCGAGCAGCTCGACCCCGGATCAGGTGGCAGCTGTGCAATCCCGTCATGGTCGTGATGCAGCCGGGCATGCCATCGAGCAGGCGATGGCCGACATCGCGGATGGTCTGGTGCAGTCGGGTGTGCACAGGCTGGTGGTCGCCGGTGGTGAAACTTCGGGCGCCGTGGTCGATCGCCTGCGCATTCCTGGATTCCTGGTTGGTGCGGAAATCGCTGCCGGCGTGCCGGTTCTGCGAGCGGTCGGCGCCGGGAGAGGCGAGATGGTGCTTGCCCTGAAATCAGGCAATTTCGGCGGGCCGGAGTTTTTCTCGGATGCGCTCGTGTTGATGCCTTGATGCGGCTGGCGCGCATCATGCAACGGTGTCGAAGAGCGCCTCCGTAGTTCAACGGGGAACCAAATTAACCCTACTTAAGGACGGGGGCTGGCTTTGATGTCTGCGGCGTCCCGCCACGCCCCCAGCCATTCGATCGGGCTTCGCGAGCCCGATATCAAGAGACCCCCACGATGTTCGCCAAATTCTCGATCCGCGCCAAGATTATTGCCGTGGTTGCGTTCCTGCTTGTCGCGATGACCGGCATGGGCCTGCTCGCGGTCGTGAATTTGCGGTCGATCAACGCCAACACTGTCGACATCACGACGAGCTGGCTGCCGAGCGTGCGTGCGCTCGGCGATCTGCGCGCCGGCGTCATCACCTATCGCAACGTGATCCGCGAACACATGCTGGCGGAGACGCTGGAGGAGAAGCTCGCGCAGGAAAAGACCCTGACCTCGGTGGTCGACGCCAACCTCAAGGTCCGCGCGACCTATGAGCCGCTGATCGCGACCCCCGCGGAGCGCGCGCTTTACGATCAATGGGTCGATGCCTGGACCCGCTACAAGAAGGGCACCGAGGAGGTGATGGCGCTGTCGCGCCGGGATGTCGGCAAGACCCAGCACGAAGCGCATGAGCTGAACGCCAAGACCGTCAACAAGATCGGCCTCGAGGCCGACGAGATCCTGCGCAAGGACATCGAGCTCAACAATGCCGGCGCCGACAAGGCGGCGCAGGACGCGGCAAACAGCTACGCGTCGGCCGTCATGCTGCTTGCGATGATCCTTGGCGCCGCCATCATCGTCGGCGTCAGCGTCAGCTTCCTGATGATCCGCGACGTCTCGGCCGGCATCGCCTCGATCGTGAGCCCGATGCAGGCGCTGGGCCGCGGCGACCTGACCGCAAACGTCCCGCATCAGGGCGAGAAGACCGAGATCGGCGCGATGGCCGATACGCTGCAGGTGTTCAAGGAAGCGCTGGTCGCCAAGAAGGCGGCCGATGAAGCCGCCGCTGCCGACGCCGAAGCCAAGATCGAGCGCGGCCGCCGGGTCGACACCATCACCCGCAATTTCGAACAGATGATCGGCGAGATCGTGCAGACCGTGTCGTCGGCCTCGACCCAGCTCGAAGCCTCCGCCGGCACGCTGTCGTCGACCGCCCGGCGTTCGCAGGAGCTGACCACCTCGGTTGCCGCTGCGTCCGAGGAGGCCTCGACCAATGTCCAGTCGGTGGCGTCGGCGACCGAGGAGCTGTCGTCATCGGTGACCGAGATCAGCCGCCAGGTGCAGGAGTCGGCACGGATGGCCGGCGATGCCGTCGGCCAGGCGCGCACCACCAACGATCGCGTCAGCGAGCTGTCGAAGGCCGCCGCGCGGATCGGCGACGTCGTCGAGCTGATCAACACCATTGCCGGCCAGACCAATCTGCTGGCGCTGAACGCCACCATCGAGGCGGCACGCGCCGGCGAGGCCGGCCGCGGCTTCGCCGTGGTGGCGTCCGAGGTGAAGGCGCTGGCCGAGCAGACTGCCAAGGCGACCGGCGAGATCGGCCAGCAGATCGCCGGCATCCAGACCGCGACCCAGGAGTCGGTCGGCGCGATCAAGGAAATCTCCTCGACCATCGAACGGCTGTCGGAAATCTCGTCCACGATTGCGGCCGCGGTCGAAGAGCAGGGCGCGGCGACGCAGGAAATCTCCCGCAACGTGCAGCAGGCGGCGCAGGGCACCCAGCAGGTCTCGGCCAACATCACCGACGTCCAGCATGGCGCCAACGAAACCGGCTCGGCGTCGAGCCAGGTGCTGTCGGCGGCCCAATCGCTCTCGGGCGACAGCAGCCGCCTCAAGCTCGAGGTCAGCAAGTTCCTCGACGCCGTCCGCGCCGCCTGATCCGGCGGCGCCGCTGCTCGGGCGGCCGCCATCCTTCGCCTAACCGATGCCGACGTGGTGGGCTGACCCGGCCCACCACGTTTTACATTTTCGCAGGGCAGCGATGCGTTAACCTCGCGTCGGCCGAAATAGCATCCTCGGCCGGCTCGCATTCGCAGCAGAGCCGTCTCTTTTTGACGATGATCCGCACGCGATCGACGGCACGGCGCCCGGCACGGTCGCTCGGAGCGCGCAGCCTCACGCACTATGCCGAGGAAGTGAAAGCCGCCGCGGCTCCGCGGGTTGGCGTTTTGCCCGCCATCGGGTAAATCGGCCGCTGCGGAACGGCTTTTGCAATGTCGATTCCTCTGCCTGGGCGGGCTTCATTTCGGGAACGCTTCTTTTATGATCGCACTGGTCCGTATCGCGCTGAGCCGGCCATATACTTTCGTCGTGCTCGCGATCCTGCTGCTGATTATCGGACCGCTGGCGGCGTTGCGCACGCCGACCGACATCTTCCCGGACATCCGTATTCCGGTGATCGGCGTGGTCTGGCAGTACACAGGCCTGCCGCCGGACCAGATGTCCGGCCGTATTACCACGCCGTTCCAGCGCGCGCTGACCACGACCGTCAACGACATCGAGCACATCGTCGCCAATTCCTATAACGGCGTCGGCATCATCAAGATCTTCTTCCAGCCCAACGTCGACATCCGCACCGCCAATGCGCAGGTCACCGCGATCTCGCAGACCCTGCTCAAGCAGATGCCGCCGGGCGCGACGCCGCCGCTGATCCTGAACTACAGCGCCTCGACGGTTCCGATCATCCAGGTCGCGCTGTCGGGCGAGGGACTGACCGAGCAGAACCTCGCCGATATCGGCATCAACCAGCTGCGCACGCCGCTGGTCACGGTGCCTGGTGCGGCGATCCCGTATCCGTTCGGCGGCAAGCAGCGCCAGGTCCAGATCGATCTCAATTCGACCGCGCTGCAGGCGCGCGGCCTGTCGGGTCAGGACGTCGCCAATGCGCTCGCCGCGCAGAACCTGATCACGCCGGTCGGCACGCAGAAGATCGGCAATTTCGAATACACCATCAACCTCAACAACTCGCCGCTGCGGCTCGAGGAGCTCGGCGACCTGCCGATCAAGCAGGTCAACGGCGCGATGGTCTATGTGCGTGACGTCGCCTCGGTCCGCGACGGCAATCCGCCGCAAACCAACATCGTCCATGTCGACGGCAACCGCTCGGTCTTGATGATGGTGCTGAAGGCCGGCGCCACCTCGACGCTCGATATCATCTCCGGCATCAAGCAGAAGGTAATCGAGGTCAAGGACCAGATGCCCGACGCGCTGAAGATCGGCTTCATCGGCGACCAGTCGGTGTTCGTCCGCGGCGCGATCACCGGCGTCGCGTTCGAGGGCGTGATCGCCGCGCTGCTCACCAGCATCATGATCCTCTTGTTCCTCGGCAGCTGGCGCTCGACCGTCATCATCGCGGTGTCGATCCCGCTGTCGGTGCTCGGCGCCATCATCATGCTGTCCTTGATCGGCGAGACGCTGAACATCATGACGCTCGGCGGCCTCGCGCTCGCGGTCGGCATCCTGGTCGACGACGCCACGGTGACGATCGAGAACATCAATTATCACCTCGAGCAGGGCAAACCGGTCGAGCAGTCGATCCTCGACGGCGCCAACCAGATCGTGACGCCGGCCTTCGTCTCGCTGCTCTGTATCTGCATCGTGTTCGTGCCGATGTTCTTCCTCACCGGCGTGGCGCGCTTCCTGTTCGTGCCGATGGCCGAAGCGGTGATGTTCGCGATGATCTGGTCGTTCATCCTGTCGCGCACCCTGGTGCCGACCATGGCGAACTATCTGCTGCAGGCGCATGTGCATCATGAGGGCGCGCCGCCGAAGTCGCGCAATCCCCTGGTCTGGTTCCAGCGTGGCTTCGAGGCGCGGTTCGAGCGCATCCGCAGCGGCTATCGCGGCCTGCTCGCGATGGCGCTCGGTCATCGCACGGTCTTCGTGAGTTGCTTCCTCGCGGTGGTCGCGGCGTCTTTCCTGCTGGTGCCGTTCCTGGGGCGCAACTTCTTCCCGTCGGTCGACGCCGGCAACATCCTGATGCATGTCCGCACCCAGGTCGGCACCCGCGTCGAGGAGACCGCCAACCAGCTCGCCGACATCCAGAAGGCGATCCGCAAGCTGGTGCCCGGCGAGATCGAGACCATGACCGACAACATCGGCATGCCGATCTCCGGCATCAACATGACCTACAACAACACCGGCGTGATCGGTCCGCAGGATGGCGACATCCAGATCCGCCTGAAGGAAGGCCACAAGCCGACCGAGCAGCATGTCCGCACGTTGCGTGAGCAATTGCCACGGCTGTTTCCTGGCACCAGCTTCGCGTTCCTGCCGGCCGACATCGTCAGCCAGATTCTGAACTTCGGCGCGCCGGCGCCGATCGACCTGCAGATCCGCGGCGCCAATCTCGATGCCAACTTCGCCTATGCCAACAAGCTGTTGGCCGGGATCAAACGCATCCCCGGCATCGCCGATGCGCGGATCCAGCAGTCGCCGAACAACCCGACTTTCAACATCGATGTCGACCGCACCCGCGCGCAATATGTCGGCCTGACCGAGCGTGACGTCACCAACTCGCTGGTGGTCAACCTCGCCGGCTCCTCGCAGGTGGCGCCGACCTACTATCTCAATCCCGATAACGGCGTGTCGTATTCGATCGTGATGCAGACGCCGCAATACCAGATCGACTCGCTGAGCGCGCTGCAGACCCTGCCGATCACCGCGACCGGCAACACCCAGGCGCCGATCCTCGGCGGCATCGCCGACATCAAGCGTGCGACCTCGAGCGCGGTGGTGTCGCAATATGACATCCAGTCGCTGGTGCAGATCTACGCCACGACGCAAGGCCGCGATCTCGGCGGCGTCGCGACCGACGTGCGCAAGCTGATCGCCGACACCGCCAAGGAGGTGCCGAAGGGCTCGTCCGTGGTGTTGCTCGGCCAGGTGCAGACCATGAACTCGGCCTTCACCGGCCTCTTGTTCGGCCTGCTCGGCGCGGTCGTGCTGATCTACTTCCTGATCGTCGTGAACTTCCAGTCCTGGTCGGATCCGTTCGTGATCATCACGGCGTTGCCCGCCGCACTCGCCGGCATCGTCTGGATGCTGTTCACGACGGAGACCACGCTGTCGGTTCCGGCGCTGACGGGCGCCATCATGTGCATGGGCGTGGCGACTGCCAACAGCGTGCTCGTGATCAGCTTCGCCCGCGAGCGCTATGAGGAACTCGGCGATCCCGTCGCGGCCGCCCTGGAAGCCGGCTTCGTTCGGTTCCGCCCGGTGCTGATGACGGCGCTCGCCATGATCATCGGCATGGCGCCGATGGCGCTGGGGCTGGGCGAGGGCGGCGAGCAGAACGCGCCCCTGGGCCGGGCCGTGATCGGCGGCCTGATCTTCGCCACCTTCGCGACGCTGATGTTTGTTCCCGTGGTATTCAGTATGGTACACAAGAAGCAAGGCGCCAAAGCCGCCGCCTCATCGGAGATTCCGCATGCCGCCCACTGAAAAGCGCCCCCCGGTCTCACGCCGGAAGCTGGGCATCTTCGGCGTGGTGGCCCTGGTCGGGGCGGGCCTGATCGTCGGCACCGGGATCCGCGCCCGTGAGGAACAGGACACGCGGCTGAAGGAATGGACCGACGACCAGGCCATTCCGACCGTTGCGGTGGCGCTGCCCAATGCGAAGGCGCTGAGCCCCACGATCGACCTGCCGGGCCGGCTCGAGGCCTATTCCCGCGCGCCGATCTATGCCCGGGTGTCGGGCTACCTGAAGAACTGGGACGCCGACATCGGCGCCCGCGTCAAGGCCGGCCAGGTGATCGCCGAGATCGAGGCGCCCGACCTCGACCAGCAATTGCTGCAGGCGCGCGCCGATCTCGCCAGCGCCCAGGCCTCGGCCAAGCTCTCCGAGGCCACGCTGAACCGGCGCAAGACGCTGGTGGCCTCGAACTTCGTCTCCGCCCAGGAGATCGACGAGCGCACCGCCGACCTTTCCAACAAGAACGGCGCGGTCAAGGCCGGCCAAGCCAATGTCGAGCGGCTGGAAGCGCTCGCCGGATACAAGAAGATCACGGCGCCGTTCGACGGCGTGGTGACCTCGCGCGACACCGACGTCGGCGCGCTGATCAACGCCGGCGGCAACTCGGGCCCGGCGATGTTCACGATCTCGGACATCACCAAGCTGCGCGTCTATGTCAACGTGCCGCAGAATTACGTCCCGGCGATCAAGATCGGCGCCAAGGCGACGCTGGCACTGCCGGACTACCCGAACCGGACCTTCCAGGCGACGGTTGAAGCCTCCTCGCAGGCGGTCGATGTCGCCTCCGGCACGACGCGAATGCAACTCGGGCTCGACAACTCCTCCGGCGAATTGATGCCGGGCAGCTATGCCAGCGTGAAGCTCAATCTGCAGCGCGAGTCCACGCCGCTCAGCATTCCCGCCAGCGCGCTGATCTTCAACAGCAGCGGCCTGCGGGTCGCAACCGTCGGTCCTGACGACAAGGTGCTGTTCAAGACCGTGAAGATCGGCCGCGATCTCGGCAAGGAGATCGAGATCGCCACCGGCCTCGCGCCCGACGACCGCATCATCACCGCCCCGCCGGACGGCCTCGCCGACGGCGATCATGTCCGCGTCACCGGTGCCGGCGCCAAGGGCAAGCCGACCACGGCATCCGAAAAGCAGGACGTGAAGGGGTAGGGCAGAAGCCGCCCCTTTACTTCGTCATGCCCGGGCTTGGCCCGGGCATCCACGTATTACTTTCTTTCACGAGGCAAAGACGTGGATGGCCGGGACAAGCCCGGCCATGACAGCGTCGGTAGGTCAGCCCACCCGCCATTCCAGCATGCCATCGCCGGCGGTGACGATGTTGCCGGTGGTGCCGACCGGCGTGCGGTCCATGTCCTGCAGATAGGCCAGCGTCGCCGTGTCGCTTGCCGGGATGCGGCCGAGCGTGCGGCGGCCGTCCTCGGTGCGCAGCATGGTGACGCCATGCTCGACTTCGCCATTGGCGCGATAGATCACGGTGAAGGCCTCGACCTTGCCCTTTCCCGCAGCCTCGGCGGTGAAGTCGGGCACGTTGCGCCTGTTGCGGTCGGCCTCCGCCTGCACGGACGTGTCCTGCTTGAGCGCAACGTTCGGCGCCGCGCGCGACAGCACGAGGCCATGATGCTTGGTGACGAAGCCGCCCTGGCCATAGAGCAGGCCGAGCGTGCCGCCGCTTCGGAGCTTGCGCACCATCGCGCAGGCCGAGTGCGTCATGTAGGTGTTGAGCGGCGCGCCGAAGAACGTCAGACCACCCGTCACGGTCGGCTGCACGTCGGCACCGAGGCCGAGCGTCCGGCGCGCCATCTTGGGCACGCAGGGGAAGCAGCTATAGAGCTCGATCGCGTCGAACTTCTTGCCGTCGCCGCCGACGAGATCCATCACCGCCTTCAGCACCGCGGTCTGCGCGTGGCTTTCGACGAACTGATCGCGGATCAGATAGTCGCGCGGCTCTTCCGCCGAGGCGCCGCCGAGCGGATAGATCAGCTTGTCCTCCGGCACGCCGGCCGCGCGCGCTTTTGTGAGGCTGGTCAGGATCAGCGCGCCGCCCATGTTCACCGTCGGGTTCGCCACCATCAGCTTTGTATACGGCCAGGCGATCATCCGGTTGTCGGGCGTGGCCGTGGTGATCTCGTCGCCGGTGAACGTCTTCTTCAGCCACGAGTTCGGATTGTCGGCGGCGACGCGCGCATAGGTCGACCATAGCTCGCCCGATTCCTTCAGCGCGTCGCGCGGCGTCTGGCCCCAATGCGCAGATGTTGCGGACTCGTAGAGCGGATAGACCGTGATCGGCCGGAACACGCCGAGGCTCACGGCCATCGGCTTCTGGAACGCGGCGCCGCGCTTCGGCTCCTCCACGTCGTGCGCGAACGGCGTCCACGGCAGCTCGACGCCGGCGCGCTGCGCCTTGGTCGCGGTCGACTGCGCCTCCGCGCCGCAGACTGCGGCAACGCTGCATTCGCCGCGCGCAATGCGTTGCGCAGCCTCATGCAGATAGCGGATCGGACTCTCGCCGCCGACCGGGCCGTAATAGAGATGCGCGGGCGCAATGCCGAGCCGCTGCGCCAGCTGCTTCTCGGGATCGCGGTAGCGCCAGCTCAGGAAGTTGACGACGTCGAGCGACTGCACGGCGGAGAGCAGCCTGGCGCCGCTGTCGGCCTCGGCGCGCTTCAGCGCCTCCTCCAGCAGCGTGAGCGGCTCGAGGCCGGCGGCGATGTCCTTCGGACGATCGACAATTTCGCCGACGCCGACGATGACGGGAATGCGGTCTTCGGGGATGCTGTTCGACATTCTTGTTTGTTCACTCTGCGGTCTTGGACTCGATGGTTGTTATGGGCGTCATTGCGAGCGAAGCGAAGCAATCCATGTTCCGACACGGGGAAAGGTGGATTGCTTCGTCGCTTCGCTCCTCGCAGTGACGGCGGGGAGGGATCGTCACTCCGCCACCAGCGCGTTCATGTGCTCGACGGCCTCGACAAATTCTTCCTTGAACTCCTGCACCACGGCGCCGGCGGATTTGACGCTGTCGATCAGGCCGACGCCTTGGCCGACGAAATAGCTGACGAGATCGCGGGCCTTCTCGTTACCGCCAGCGGCGGCGCGGTCGATCGCGTTGAAAGCGTCGCGGCTGATGATGCTTTGCAGCGGCATCGGCAGCGCGCCGGGACTCTCCGGCGAGCGATCCCAGGCGTCGGTCCAGACCGAGCGGAGCTGCCGCGCCGGCTTGCCGGTGCGGCCCTTGGAGCGGATCGCGTCGCGCGAGGAGGCCGCGATCATCTTCTCGCGGAAGATCTCCGAGGTCTCCGATTCCACCGTGGCCAGCCACACCGAGCCGGTCCAGGCGCCGGCCGCGCCCATCGCCATGCAGGCCGCCATCTGGCTACCGGTCATGATGCCGCCGGCGGCGAGCACCGGCACGTCGCGGATCTTTTTGACCGCCTTGATCACCTCGGGCACCAGCACCATGGTCGAGACCTCGCCGCAATGGCCGCCGGCCTCGGTGCCCTGCGCAACCAGGATATCGACGCCGGCCGCGACTTGGCGCAACGCGTGCTCCTTGGAGCCGACCAATGCCGCCACCGGCACACCATGCTTGCGGCCCATCTCGATCATCGCCTTCGGCGGCACGCCGAGCGCATTCGCGATCAGCCTGATCGGATGCCGGAACGAGACCTCGAGCAGTTGCAGCGCGGTCTCGGCGTCGAACGGCTGCGGCTGGTTGTCGGCGACGTTCCGGCCGGTCAGCTCGATGTCGTATTTCTTCAAGAGATTGCGGGTGAAGTCGCGATGCTCCTGCGAGACCCGCGCCTCGAGGCTTTTCCAGGTGACGTTCTTCTCGCCGGCGGTCGAGATGTTTTCCGGGATCAGCACGTCGATGCCATAGGGCTTGCCGTCGACATGCGCGTCGATCCACTTCAACTCCTGCTCCAGCGTCTCCGGCGAATGCGCGGTCGCGCCGAGCACGCCGAAGCCGCCGGCGCGGCTGACCGCCGCCAC
Organism: Bradyrhizobium sp. BRP56; assembly: GCF_020194035.1. Classification (NCBI taxonomy): domain Bacteria; kingdom Pseudomonadati; phylum Pseudomonadota; class Alphaproteobacteria; order Hyphomicrobiales; family Nitrobacteraceae; genus Bradyrhizobium; species Bradyrhizobium sp. BRP56. Next base: position 11,081 of record NZ_JADYVV010000016.1, on the reverse strand, counting down.
CACGTCGCGGCAATGGCTGAAAGCGAGCAGGGGGAAGTCTATCCCCAGCATGTCGCAGATCGGTGATTTCATGGACTGGTTCTCTCCCGGCGGCTGCTTCTTGTGCTTGTTGACATCAGCCCCTGCAACGCTAGCGCATCACGGTTAGCGAAGCCAAGCGGGTTTCGGCCACGGCGATCTTGCGTGCAGGCGCTGCTCCCGCTGCATCCCTCGCGGTGCATTCCGCTGGATAGAAAATGCGATCGCGCGGGGTGGGCAAAGTGCAGCCTGCGCACCATCTAGTGCGGACATGGGATGGGCACGGCGGCCGCCGCGCCACCCGGCAAGAACATGAATCGGGAGCCAACGACGTGAATGACATTCCTGCCTACGAGCCGCCGAAAGTCTGGACTTGGAACAAGGAGAGTGGTGGGCGCTTCGCCAGCATCAACCGGCCGATCGCCGGTCCCACCCACGACAAGGAACTGCCGGTCGGCCGCCATCCGCTGCAACTCTACTCGCTGGCGACGCCGAACGGCGTCAAGGTCACCGTGATGCTGGAAGAGCTGCTGGCGGCGGGTCACAAGGGCGCGGAATACGACGCCTGGCTGATCAAGATCGACGGCAACCAGTTCGGCAGCGGCTTCGTCGCGGTCAATCCGAACTCGAAGATCCCGGCGCTGATGGACCGCAGCGGGAAGGAGCCGATCAGGGTTTTCGAGTCGGGCTCGATCCTGGTTTACCTGGCGGAAAAATTCGGCGCGTTCCTGCCGACCGACGTCAAGACCCGTGCCGAAACCTTCTCCTGGCTGTTCTGGCAGATGGGCGCTGCGCCCTATCTCGGCGGCGGCTTCGGGCATTTCTATGCCTATGCGCCGACCAAGATCGAATACGCCATCGACCGCTTCGCGATGGAGGTGAAGCGCCAGCTCGACGTGCTCGACCGCCGGCTCGCCGACAACGAGTATCTCGCGGGCGATGTCTACACCATCGCCGACATGGCGGTGTGGCCGTGGTACGGCAGCCTTGCCAAGGGGCTGCTTTACGGCGGCGGCGAATTCCTCTCGGTGCAGGACTACAAGAACGTGCAGCGCTGGACCGATGCGATCGCGGCACGGCCCGCGGTGAAGCGCGGCCGCATGGTCAACCGCACCTGGGGCGAGCCGTCGAGCCAGCTCCATGAGCGCCACGACGCCAGCGATTTCGAAACGAAGACGCAGGACAAGATCGGCGAGCCGGTGGCGTCGTGACGAAACGCGTCATGGCCGGGACAAGTCCGGCCATGACGAAATGACAGCTTTGCCAACCCGCCCTGCGATCACCCCAACAGATCATCATACTCCGGGTGCTTCTTCATGAAGCCCTGGATGAATTCGCATTTCACGACGAGCTTGATGCCCTGCGCTCGGACGGCGTCGAGCGTGGCGCGTGCGAGCTTGGAGCCGATGCCGCGGCCGCCGAGCTCCGCCGGCACCTCGGTGTGAACCAGCGTGATCGTGTCTGGCGTCTTGCGGTAGACCACGAAAGCGGTTGAGCCGTCGACGGCGAGCTCGAACCGGCTCTGCGCTTCGTTGTCGCGGAATGTTTCGCTCATTGTCTGATCCTCTATTTCTTTGCGCCCTCGGCCGCGGGAAACACCACGCGGTCGTCGGTGCGGCAGTAGCGGTCGGCGAACATGCGGCCGATCGGGTGGTAGCGCTCCATGTGGACGCGCATCGCCTCGCGGTCCCACAATTCGTCGCGGATGTGGAAATGGATGCCTTCGCCCATGATGAGCTGGCGGTCGCCATTGACGTCGATCAGCTTCCAGGTCTTGCACTCCATCGCGAAAGGCGCATCCGCAAGCCGGGGCACCGCGATCTTGCTCGATGACGCGAGCTTCAGGCCGAGATAATCAGGCTCGCCGACCTCGGGCGGGAAGTCGCCGGAGGTCTCATGCATCGCGCGCGCCAGCGGCTCGTCGGTCAGGTTGACCACGAATTCGCCGAGACGCTGGATGTTGACCAGGGTGTCCTTCTCGCGGCCGTCGGGCCTGCGGTTGACCGCGAACATGCAGAGCGGCGGATCCTCGCAGAACACATTGAAGAACGAGAACGGCGCCGCATTGACCACGCCGTCCGCGCTCGTGCTCGTCACCCAGGCGATCGGCCGCGGCAGCACGAAGGAGGTCAGCACCTTGTAGCGTTCGCGCTGGGTGAGGTCGCTTGGGGAATATTCCATGGGATGTCCGGAAGTTCGTGGGGCGGGTTAGCAAAGGGTAACCCGCCGCGAGCGGACCGCAAAGCAAAAGGCGGGTTACGCTCGCGCGAACCCGCCTTGCAGACTTGCTTGTTTGTTCCTTGGAGCGCTCTTCCCTTACCTCGCCCCGCCTGCGGGGAGAGGTCGGATCGCATCGTCAGATGCGATCCGGGTGAGGGGGGATTCTCCGCGAGACTATCTCTCACCGTGCTTGCGGAGGCAGCCCCTCATCCCGGCCTTCTCCCCGCAAGAGCGGGGAGAAGGAGAAGAAGCGACTACGGCATGCTCAGTTCGTGGCGGCCGACCACCATCCAGTGCACCTCGTCCGGACCGTCGGCGAAGCGGAGATGGCGGACGTCCTGGTACATTTCGCCGAGCGGCGACCACTGCGAGATGCCGGTGGCGCCATGCATCTGGATCGCCTGGTCGATCACCTTGCAGGCGCGCTCGGGCACCATGGCCTTGACCATCGAGACCCAGACGCGGGCTTCCTTGTTGCCGAGTACGTCCATCGCCTTGGCCGCCTTCAGCACCATCAGCCGCATCGCCTCGATCTCGCAGCGCGCCTGGGCGATGATCTGCATGTTGCCGCCGAGGTGGGCGATCTTCTTGCCGAACGCTTCGCGGGTCAGGCCACGCTGCACCATCATGTCGAGCGCCTTCTCGGCCTTGCCGATGGTGCGCATGCAGTGATGGATGCGGCCCGGTCCGAGGCGGACCTGCGAGATCTCGAAGCCGCGGCCTTCGCCGAGCAGCATGTTTTCCTTCGGCACCTTGCAATTGTTGAAGCGCAGATGCATGTGGCCGCGCGGCGCGTGGTCGTGGCCGAACACATGCATGGGCCCGAGGATCTCGACGCCGGGGGTGTCGATCGGCACCAGGATCTGCGACTGCTGCTTGCTCGGCGCGGCATCGGGATTGGTCTTCACCATCACGATCATGATCTTGCAGCGCGGATCGCCGGCGCCGGAGATGTAATACTTCTCGCCGTTGATCACCCACTCGTCGCCGACGAGCTTTGCGGTGGTCGAGATGTTCTTGGCGTCGGAGGAGGCGACGTTCGGCTCGGTCATCGCATAGGCCGAGCGGATCTCGCCATTGAGCAGCGGCTTCAGCCACTTCTCCTTCTGCGCCTTGGTGCCGACGCGCTCCAGCACCTCCATGTTGCCGGTGTCGGGCGCCGAGCAGTTCATGGTCTCGGAGGCCAGCGGGCTCTTCCCGAGCTCGGCGGCGATGTAGGCGTAGTCGAGGTTGTTGAGGCCTTCGCCGGTTTCTGCATCGGGCAGGAAGAAGTTCCAGAGGCCGACTTCCTTGGCCTTGTCCTTGGCCTTCTGCAGGATCGCGAGCTGCTCGTCCGTGAAGCTCCAGCGGTTGGTCTTCTTCTCGCCGGCGCGATAGAACTCGACCGACATCGGGTCGACCGTGTCGCGGATGAACTGCTTCACATGGTCGTAGAGCGGGCGGACCTTGTCCGACATGCGTAGGTCATTGAGCTCGTCGCCCGGACTGAGCGTGTAGTTCGTGGTGCGCGGCACATAGGCATGTTTCACTGTCTTTTCTCCCTCGCGAAGGCGCGTTTCGCGGCGGACAATAGACGCGTGCGACGCCAAGCGCGAGTACCGATTTTCCGATCACCTCTACCGCATCGCGGAATTTAGCGACGGCGTTTCAAACGTTGTTTGAACGCCGCCGCGTGCAGCGTGAAAGATTCCGGCGGACGCCGGTTAGCTCATCCGGTGCATCGCGCAGATCTTGTTGCCGTCGAGGTCGCGCAGATAGGCGAGATAGAGCTTCACGCCAGAACCTTCCCGTACGCCCGGCGGGTCCTCGCAAGGCGTGCCGCCATTGGCGACGCCGGCCGCGTGCCAGGCATGGACCTGCTCCGGCGAAGAGCAGGCAAAGCCGATCGTGCCGCCATTGGCATGCGTCGCCGGTTCGCCGTTGATCGGCTTGGACACCATGAAAATGCCGGCCTTGGTGAGGTACATGATGCGGTGACCGTCAACCCGGGCCGGCCGGACATCGAGCGTGCCGAGCAGCGCATCATAGAACGCCTTGGCCTTGTCCAGATCGTTGGTGCCAACCATCACGTGTGAAAACATCTGAAATATCCTCCCTGCTTGTTAAAAGCCGCCTTATTGCGTCCCTTGCGGCTCAAACGCTAGCAGCAGTTTTGCCACGACGGAAGCGACGCTGCGTCGCGCGTTGTTCTACCCGCCACTCTCCGGTCGTCATTCCGCGCCACGCAACTGCGCACCCCGCGCGATGCTGCGATCGGCACCGGGCTTTCCCTGCGCCCTCTGCTTTGGAGGAGACAAGTAAACGCAAGACTCGGACGCAGCAGTGCCGCGAGGATGCGGATGTATGACTCAAGCTCGCGCCACATTCTCGCTGTCGTCCCGGGCAAGCGCAGCGCGACCCGGGACCCATAACCACCGTTGCTCCTTGGGTGACGACGCTATGGCCCCAGCCTGGTTCGACAACCGCGTCCTGGGGTTATGGGTCCCTGCTTTCGCAGGGACGACATCAGTGTTGCGGCAAGAGCCGGGCTAGAACGCCGTGTACCCGCCGTCGATCACAAAGCAATCCGCCGTATGATAGGACGACGCCTTGCTCATGATGTAGACGGCGATGCCGCCGAAATCGCTCGGCTCGCCGAAGCGGCGCAGGGGGATGCGCGGCATCACATTGGCGACGAACTTGTCGTTGGCCATGATGCCGGCGGTCATGTCGCTCTTGATCCAGCCCGGCAGGATCGCGTTCGCGGTGACGCCGTGGCGCGCGAGCTCGACGCCGAGCGCGCGGCACAGCGCATTCAGCGCCGCCTTGGTGCCGGCATAGTGCTCGTTGCGCGCGGTGCCGAACAGCGAGGCGAGGCTCGAGGTCGCGACCAGCCGGCCGAACTTGTCGCCGGCCTCGGCGCGGTCGGTCATGTGGCGTGCCGCAGCCTGGAATACGTGAAACACGCCGTCGAGATTGGTCGCGAACATCTTGCGCCATTCCTCCTCGGTGCGGTCGATGAAGGCTCTACGTCCGCCGCCGCCGATGCCGGCGTTGGCGAAGCAGCCGTCGACGCGGCCGAAGGTGTCCAGCGTCGCCTTCATCGCGGTCTTGACCGAGCCGGGATCGCTGACGTCGCAGAATTGCGTCGCGACCTTGCCTGGGCCGGCCTTCATCGAGGCCGCGGCGTTGGCATTTTTTTCCGCGTTGCGGCCCCAGATCGAGACGTTGCAGCCGGCGGCGTTCAGCGCCTGCGCGATGCCGAGGCCGATGCCGCCATTGCCGCCGGTGATGACAGCGACGCGGCCGGTGAGATCGAAGATGCCACTCATTGGGGTTTCCATTTGGTTTGGTGCGCGCTAATCACGCGTTCACGGATGGGCTTGCCGCCGACCATGGACAAGCCCGGCACAAAAATCAAATATGGGTCCAAATATAGGTCGACCCATCGACCTACCGCGGTACCCACCGCCGAAACAAGGTGAAGAGGAAACCATGCAGTTCAAACACGTCACGCTCGACTTCGACGGATCGGTCGCGATCCTCAGGCTCGACCACCAGGAAGTCATGAACGCGGTCTCGATCGACATGCTGGGCGGGCTTGCCGAGGCACTCGATGCGATCGACGACAAGCGCGACGAGGTGCGCTGCCTGGTGATCACGGGCGCGGGCCGTGCCTTCTGCACCGGCGCCAATCTGCAGGGCCGCAACCAGCAGAAGCCCGGCAAGAGCAATGCCGGCGCGGCGCTGGAGACCGCGTTCCATCCGTTCCTGCGCCGATTGCGTAAGCTGCACTGTCCGATCGTGACGGCGGTGAACGGCCCGGCCGCCGGCGCCGGCATGAGCTTCGCCCTGATGGGCGACCTCATCCTGTGCGCGCGCTCGTCCTATTTCCTGCAGGCGTTCCGCCGCATCGGTCTGGTGCCGGATTGCGGCTCGACCTGGCTGTTGCCGCGGCTGATCGGCAAGGCGCGCTCGGTCGAGCTGTCGCTGCTCGGCGAGCGGCTGCCGGCCGAGAAGGCGCTGGAGTGGGGTCTCGTCAACCGCGTCTATGACGACGCCGCGCTGATGGAAGAAACCATGAAGCTCGCGCACGATCTCGCCAACGGCCCGACGGTGGCGTTGTCGCTGATCCGCAAGCTCTATTGGGACAGCCCGGAAAATACCCTCGAGGATCAGCTCAATCTGGAATTCGAGTCGCAGCGCCTTGCCGGTAGCGCGGAGGATTTCAAGGAAGGTGTCACCGCATTCCTCGAGAAGCGGCCGGCGAAGTTCAAGGGCAAATGATCGAGACCGAGCTCACCCGCTGCGTCGCCTCGTTTCATCCAGGCGCAACCGGCGTCACCGGCGCGGCAAAACTCTCCGGCGGCGCCAGCCAGGAGACCTGGTCGTTCGACATCGTGCACCCGAACGGCACTGTCGGCGCGATCCTGCGCCGCGCGCCGCCGGGCTACGGTGCCGCGCCGGGCCGCGCCGCCGGCCTCGATGCCGAGGCGACGCTGATGCAGCTCGCGCATGACGCGGGCCTGCCGTCGCCGAAGGTGATGCATGTCTTGAGGCCGGAGGACGGCCTTGGCCGCGGCTTCATCATGGCGCGGGTCGAAGGCGAGACCATCGCGCGGAAAATTTTGCGCGACGAGGAATTTGCCGGCGCGCGGCCGATCCTCGCTCGCCAGCTCGGCCGCGTCATCGCCGGCATCCATGGCCTGCCGAAGGCCAAGCTGCCGAAGCTGCGCAGCCTGACCGCGACCAGGGAGATCGAGGATCTCGCCCGCGAGTATCACAGCTTCAACTGGCCGCGGCCGGTGTTCGAATTGGCGCTGCGCTGGCTGCGCGATCACGATCCCGGTCCGTCGTCGGAGACGACGCTGGTGCATGGCGATTTCCGCCACGGCAATCTGATCATCGGTCCCGACGGGGTGCGCGCGGTGCTCGACTGGGAGCTCGCGCATACCGGCGATCCGATGGAGGATCTCGGATGGATCTGCGTCAACTCATGGCGCTTCGGCGAGATCGACAAGCCGGTCGGCGGCTTCGGCACACGCGAGGATCTGTTCGCGGGCTATGAGGAAGCCGGCCGCAAGGCCGACCCCGAGCGCGTGATGTTCTGGGAAGTGATGGGCACGCTGCGCTGGGGCGTGATGTGTTGCGGCATGATGCAGCGTTTCCGAAGCGGCCCGGATCACTCGATGGAGCGCGCCATGATCGGGCGGCGCGCGTCGGAGACCGAGATCGATCTGCTGCGGTTGCTGGCGCCGCGCGCATGATCCCGAAACGTGGAGACCGGTCTTCGGAATCGATCATGCGCAAGAAAGAGAGCAAGTGAGATGCAGGACGAACCGACACCCACCGAACTGATCAAGGCCGTCGCCGATTTCCTGCGCAGCGAGATCGCGCCCGCGATCAAGGGGCACAACGGCTTCAAGCTGCGCGTCGGCATCAACGCGCTCGACCTGGTGACGCGGCAGCTCGCGCTCGCGGAGGCCGGCGATGCGACCGAGGCCGCGCGGCTGAAGCAATTGCTGGGCACCGACGGGACGCTGATCGAGCTGAACCGCGTGCTGTCGGAGAAGATCGCAGGTGGCGAGGTCGATCTGAAAACGCCGGGGCTATCGGAGCATCTCTGGCAGACCACGATGGACAAGCTCGCCGTCGACCAGCCGAACTACGCGTCCTACAAGCGGGAGCTGGAAACCAAGTAGGATGGGTAGAGCGAAGCGAGACCCATCACGACACGCGGCAAGCGTCGATGGGTTTCGCTACGCTCTACCCATCCTACAAGAGGGCCGTCATTGCGAGGAGCGAAGCGACGAAGCAATCCATATCTCCGCAAGCTGTGAGATGGATTGCTTCGCTTCGCTCGCAATGACGAAGATGGCTTTACCGCCCGAGCCACTTCGGCGAGCGCTTCTCCGAAAACGCCTTCGGGCCCTCGATGTAATCCTGCGAGGCGGCCATCGCCTTCACCGCCGGATAGTCGCGCTGCTCGGCCAGCGCCTGCTCCAGCGACACTTCGAGGCCCTTCTGGATCGTCTGCTTGGAGGCGCGGATCGACATCGGCGAGTTCTTGGTGATGGTCTCGGCCCAGCGCTCGGCGGCTGCCAGCGCCTCGCCCTGCGGCACCACCTCGTTGACGAAGCCGAGCTCGAGGCCTTCCTCGGCGCTGACATGGCGCGCGGTCAGGATCATGCCCATGGCGCGCTTCAGCCCGATCTGGCGCGGCAGCCGGTGCAGGCCGCCGGCCAGCGCTGCGAGGCCGACGCGCGGCTCGGGCAGGGCGAAGGTCGCATTCTCGGAAGCGATGATCAGGTCGCATGCCAATGCGATCTCGAAGCCGCCGCCCATCGCGACTCCGTTGACGGCGGCGATGATTGGCTTGTCGCAGTCGAAGCGGGTGGTGAGGCCGGCGAAGCCGCCCTTGTCCCAGCCGCGCTTGCCGCCGGCGGCCTGCCATTTCAGGTCGTTGCCGGCGCAGAACGCCTTGTCGCCGGCGCCGGTGACGATCGCCACCCACTGCTCGGGATCGGCGGAGAACTCGTCGAACACCTTGTTGAGCTCGAAATGCGCGTCGATATGCAGCGCGTTGTAGACCTCGGGCCGCGACAGCGTCACGATGGTGATGGGACCCTTGCGCGTCACCTTGGAGAATTTCAGATCCATGTTTGCTCCCGTCGATTTTCTGCGGCGAAGAATATTGCTGATATCCTAGCGCCTGCGCGTCGTTCCGTGCCATCCAATTACGCAAGGCGACCGCGCGTGCAAGCCTCGCTCGCCTGCTTGACTTGGCGACAGGCTTCTCACCTTAATCAATCCGAACGCGGATGCGCGACAGCGTCTAGACGCAAAATCAGAATCAACAATATTTCCGGGAGAGACCGCCTTGGATTTCAATCTGCCGGCTGACCTGACAGCCTATCTCGCCGAGCTCGATCGCTTCATCGAACGCGAGATCAAGCCGCTGGAAGAGGCTGACGACAACATCCGCTTCTTCGACCATCGCCGTGAATGGGCGCGCACCGATTTCGACAAGGGCGGCCTGCCGCGCCATGAATGGGAGCTCCTGCTGCGCAAGGCCAAGAACCTGGCCGATGCCGCCGGCCATCTGCGCTTCGCGATCCCGAAGCGCTATGGCGGCAAGGACGGCTCCAACCTGTGGATGGCCGTGATCCGTGAACATTTTGCCTCAAAGGGTCTCGGTTTGCACAACGACCTGCAGAACGAGCACTCGATCGTCGGCAATCTGCCGATCGTGACCATGCTCGACCGCTACGGAACCGACGAGCAGAAGGCGATGATCGACGGCTCGATCACTGGCAAGTACCGCATCACGTTCGGTCTGACCGAGCCCGAGCACGGCTCCGACGCCACCCATATGGAAACCAAAGCGGTTCAGGCCACGCGCGACAACGTCAAGGGCTGGATCATCAACGGCGAGAAGATGTGGACGACAGGCATGCATGTCGCCACGCACTGCGCGCTGTTTGCCCGCACCTCGGGCAATGACGGCGACGCGCGCGGCATCAGCTGCTTCCTGGTGCCGGCGAAATCGGCGGGGGTGAAGGTCGAGGAGTATATGTGGACCTTCAACATGCCGACCGACCATCCGCGGGTCAGCTTCACCGATGTGTTCGTGCCTGGGGATGCGCAGTTCGGCGAGGTCGGCCGCGGGCTGTCGCTGGCGCAATGCTTCGTGCACGAGAACCGCATCCGCCAGGCGGCGAGCTCGCTCGGCGCTGCGGTGTACTGCATCAATGAGAGCGTGAAATATGCCCGCGAGCGCAAGCCGTTCGGCAAGGCGCTGGCGGAGAACCAGGCGATCCAGTGGCCGCTGGTCGAGCTTGCGACCCAGGCCGAGATGCTGCGGCTGTTGATCCGCAAGACCGCCTGGGAGATGGATCAACTGACCCAGGCCCAGGTCGAGCACACGCTGTCCGACCGGGTCTCGATGTGCAATTTCTGGGCAAACCGTCTGTGCTGCGAGGCGGCCGACCGCGCGATGCAGGTGCATGGCGGCATGGGCTATTCGCGCCACAAGCCGTTCGAGCACATCTACCGCCATCACCGCCGCTATCGCATCACGGAAGGCAGCGAGGAAATCCAGAAGCGCAAGGTGGCGGGCTTCCTGTTCGGCTACATGGGGGCCGGCAAGCACTAACGCAGAGGAGGCGGCACGACATGGAAGGTGGATGCACCTGCAGAAACGTCCGCTACCGCCTGACCGGCAGGCCGCTGATCGTGCACGCCTGCCACTGCACCTGGTGCCAGCGCGAGACCGGCACGGTGCACGCGCTCAACGCGTTGTACGAGGCCGAGCGGGTCGAGCATATCGCGGCCGAGCCCGAGATCGTCGACACGCCCTTGGCGAGCGGCAAGGGGCAGAAGATCGCGCGCTGCCCCATCTGCAAGGTCGCGGTGTGGAGCAATTATCCGGGCGCGGGACCGGCGGTACGCTTCGTCCGCGTCGGCACGCTGGACGATCCGAGCCAGTGCCCGCCGGATGCGCACATCTTCACCTCGTCGAAGCAGCCCTGGGTGACGTTCCCGCCGGGCGCAAAAGTGTTCGCCGAGTATTACGATCGGAAAGAGGTCTGGCCGAAAGAGGCGCAGGAGCGCTGGAGCGTGCTGCGGGAGAGGACGGGGAACAAGTGAAGTGCGACACTCCCTCCACCGTCGTCCCTGCGAAAGCGGGGAGGTGGATTCACATTCGAAGTGCAACACTTGAGCAAAGGACTCGGCGGGCGTGCGGTAGTCAAGGCATTTGCGCGGGGTGTTGTTGTAGGCGGCGATGAACTGGCGGAATCTGGCGGTCGAGAGGGTTACGAGATCCGTCTTGCGGGGAATAAAGCGGCGCATCCTGCCGATGG
>NZ_JADYVV010000159.1:0-1636 GCF_020194035.1 Bradyrhizobium sp. BRP56 | reverse complement strand
CAACCGATGCCACCGTCGCCCAGGTGCTGGTGTCCAAATATGCCGATCACCTGCCGCTCTACCGGCAGGCGCAGATTTACGCCCGCCAGGGCATTGAGCTCGATCGTTCGACGCTGGCGGACTGGGTGGGGCAAGCAGCCTTCCACCTGCGTCCGTTGCATGAGCGCCTCCTCGACAAGCTCAGGCAACGGCCAAAGCTGTTCGCAGACGAGACGACGATGCCGGTGCTCGATCCCGGCCGCGGGCGTACCAAGACCGGCCAGCTCTGGGCCTATGCGGCGGATGACCGGCCGCGGGGCGGTGCCGATCCACCGGGCGCCGCCTATGTCTATGCCCCCGATCGCAAGGCCGATCGACCGATCGCCCATCTGGCAGGCTTCAAGGGGATCCTGCAGGTCGAGGCTATGCTGGCTATGGCAAGCTGGCCGAGCGTGGCGACGTTCAGCTTGCATTCTGCTGGTCGCACAGTCGCACATGCCGCGCAACTTCTACTAACTTGCCGCCCCCGGTCCCGCGCCTATTGCGGAGGCGCTCAAGCATATCGCCGCGTTCTATGCCATCGAGAAGGACATCCGTGGTCGCAGCGCCGAGGAGCGACGTCTCGATGGACAACAGAAAAGCCGGCCGCTCGCCGACGCATTCGAAAAATGGCTGCGAACGAAACTCGGTTTGATCAGCCAAAAGGCTAAGCTGGCCGATGCCATCCGTTATGCGCTCTCACGCTGGCAAGGCCTGACGCGCTTCATCGAAGATGGCCATATCGAGCTCGACAACACTGTCGAGCGCTCGATCCGCCCGATCACGCTCAATCGGAAAAACGCATTGTTCGCAGGTTCTGACGGGGCGGTGCCCAACACTGGGCCGTCATCGCCTCCTTGATCGAAACTTGCAAGCTGAATCACATTGATCCGCTGGCCTACATCACCGATGTGCTCACCAGGATCGTCAACGGTCACCCGAACCGCCAACTCGTCAGTTTGTTGCCATGGGCCTACGGAAACGGCTAGAATCCGGCCTGAGCGAAGAAAAACGACGAGCCAACATTCTTGAGGCGCGCCAGTGAGCGACAAGAACATCGTGTGGCAACAGGACGGGGTAGATCCCGGTTGGTTTACAGCCGATCACATCGGGTCGATTAGGAACAGCACGAGTTATCGCCCGGGCGGTTGGTGGTTCTTGCCTGCTTGGCTGCCCGACACGCAAGAACACGACGTTGGTCCTTTTAAAACCAAGACTGCGGCACTAGCTGAGGCGGAACGGCTGTACGCATCCGACGGGCGCCGTCTTGCGTGACGCGAGGTAATTCGCGAAGCGTGTAGCCTTAAGTCTAGCTTTAAGGTCATCAGGCGATGCGGGTCGAGGTTTTGGGCGGGCTGGAGCGGCGGCGGCGCTGGTCGCAGGACGACAAGGCGCGGATTGTCGAGGAGACGTTGGTGCCGGGCGCGAAGGTGACTGAGGTTGCGCGCCGCAATGGAGTCGCAGCCAGCTTGGTGTTTACCTGGCGTCGACAAGCACGGACATCAGAGCAGGTTGTACCATCTTTTGCGCCGGTGCAGATCGTCGCTACGGAGGTGGAGGAAGCTCCGAAGCTTTTGCCTGCGGGTGACGGCCGGGTGCGCTCCGTAGCGTCCGCGCG
>NZ_JADYVV010000158.1:0-1639 GCF_020194035.1 Bradyrhizobium sp. BRP56 | reverse complement strand
TGTCAATCGGCGTTCAAATTTGGCTCTGACTCACTTTTGATGCAGTTCGAGAGATGTCTGGCGCTTTGATTGGGGAGAATCAGCGCCATGCAGCAAGCACTCCACCGCTCCAGTTTGGTGCCGCGTGGGTTTGTTGTAGAGAGTGCGTGCTACGAAGGGGACAAGGCCACTATCACGGTTCGGGCGTCCGGAAGTGTCGGCCTGTGTCCATCATGCGGGACGGTTTCGCGGCGTATCCATAGCCGGTATCGGCGACGCGTGACCGATCTGCCGCTTTCCGGGCGGGTAGTAGAGCTTCTGGTGATCGCTGCGACGCCGTCCTGTGCGGACACCAGATCTTCACCGAGCGTTTCGCCGACGGGATATTGGCTCCATCGGCGCGCCGCACGGCGAGGCTGGACTCCATCGTCCATCACCTCGGTCTGGCGCTTGGCGGTCGACCGGCGGCGGGCTTCGCAAAGCGGCTGATGCTGCCAGTGAGCAAGGACACGCTTCTGCGCGTCGTCCGACGCCGCAGCCGTTCGCCGACCGATGCTCTCAAGGTCATCGGCATTGATGACTGGGCCTGGCGGCGCAATCACCGGTACGCCAGCATCATCTGCAACCTGGAAAGGCGCCGGGTAGTTACCTTGCTACCGGATCGTGAGCCCGCGACCGCCCAAGGCTGGCTGGCGGCTCATTCCACGATCTCGGTCGTCGCTCGCGATCGTGGTGGTGGATATGGCGAAGCAACGGCAAAGGCCCTGGCGCACGCGGTGCAGGTCGCCGACCGCTGGCATTTGATGGAGAACGCCAGTCGGGCCTTCCTTGATGCCGTCCGCAAATCGATGCGCCAGATCCGCATCGTGATCGGCGCGACCACGATTGATCCCAAGCTGCTAACAGCCGCCGAGCGGCTCCAGTACGAGGGTTATTTGCGGCGCGAGGAGACCAATGCGGCAATCCTGGCTCTGTCGAAGAGCGGCATACCCATCAAGCAGATCGTGCGTCAGACCGGCCATAGCAGGAAGCTGGTGCGGCAGGTGATCCGCGGCGAATGCACCGGCAAAGTTCGTTGGACTTGCATTTGCTATGGCTCGAGGATCAGTGGGCGTCCGGCTGTCGCAACGGCGCTGACCTCTGGCGCCGCTTATCAGCGCGTGGCTTCCGAGGCTCGCTCCGCGTCATCAGCGAATGGGCGACCCGTAGGCGGCGGGCCGAGAAGGCCGACGCGCGAAACCTTCAGAGGATCCCGTCGGCATGAACCATCGCGCGCCTGATGACAATCGGGCGGGACCTGCTCACGAAAGCAGAGACGGTCACGATCGCGGCGATCGAGGCTGGCGTGCCAACGCTGGTCGAGGCACGCGAGATCATCGTCGAATTCCACCTGATGATCCGGCGCAAGACCGAGGCGGGCCTCGTCCCATGGATCGAGCGCGCCCGCGCCAGTCTCGTCGCCTCGTTCGCCAGCGGCGTCGCGAAGGATGAGGCGGCGGTACGGGCGGCAATCACCTCACCATGGTCCAATGGCCAGACCGAAGGTCAGATCACGCGCCTCAAGCTCGTTCGACGTCAAATGTACGGTCGCGGCAACCTGCTTCAAGCCAGATTGATCGGCGCAGAATAGTCGGCGCTGCACCAAACTTGCGTCACAGCC
>NZ_JADYVV010000157.1:0-1657 GCF_020194035.1 Bradyrhizobium sp. BRP56 | reverse complement strand
ACTCCAGAACCCAATCGTACTTCCAGCACCGCTGTCGCGTCACGCCTACGGCATCGAGAGCCGATTTACCGGGTCTGTAGCCGTAAGAATCTGCCAGAAAGATTGCGTCGAGAGCCGGCTCAATCAGCTGTTTGACAACCGTCTGTGCCACGCGGTCTGCCACAGTGGGAACCCCGAGGATCCTTTGGCCGCCACTCTTCTTTGGAATGGAGACGGCGCGAACAGGCGGCGGGAAGTAAGCGCCTGAGCTCATTCGATTCCAAATCTTGTAGAGATTGCTCTTCAAGTCGGACTCGAATTGCTCAATCGTCACTCCGTCGACACCGGCTGCGCCACCATTGGATCGCACCTGCAGATATGCTTCGTACACCTCTCTCTTGTCGATGTTGAACGGTTTGCCCGGCTGGTTCACCGTCGTCCTCCTATTGTCAGTTGCGACGATGGCCAGCCCACCTGATCCGATCCCTTCGCTCCGGCCCCATTACTGGCCTTCGTCGCTAATACGGATCGGTCCGTCCCAGTGCTCCGCGTCGGTAATCTCGCCTCGCGGTCTTCTCCGCTTGTGCTTCTCCCTTTCCATCGGAGCGACTGGTTCCTGCAGTTCCGCGGCAGCGCCTGCATCCGATTCACGCCCCCTCAACGCCGGTCGCCGCCCGCCCGGTCTTCAGGCTTCCGGCGGGCTCATCCCAGAGGGACGACACACCTCTGGTTTTGACGACGGTTTCCACGTTACGACGGTTCATCGGCGGGTTCATTTTCATTCGACTCTCGGACGCCTATCCGTTCGGGTATTCCCGACCCTTAGCTTCAACGCTCACGACCGCGCCTCTTAAGCGAAGCCGCTTGAAGTGATTTGAGACCTACTCCTGAAAGTCGATCCCGAGGGGCCTACCCTCATCGCTGCCACAGCTTGTGCACACAGATTTTCAGATCATCTCGATCATCCTTTCTGTGTGCTTCTGCAGCACACTATCGTCCGCGTGGATGCGTTCCGCGCTCATGATATGGATCCGGATCGCCTCAATAATGGGATCGAGCGCCACCACGCAGGCGCCGACCCGATCCGCCAGGGTCGAGACATCTATCTCGATCCCTTCGCGGGCATAGGTCTTGCTCTGCCGGTTCAATGGCTGATGCAGCAGGAACTTGTTGACCAGCACCGTCGCCAGCAGGTTCGGCCCGGCAAAGCCTCGTGGGATCGGATGGGAGGGTGCCGGCGCTTCTGTGATCGCCTCGCAATCCCGGCAGGAGAACTTTTCGCGGACATGCTCGATAATCTTCCAGCGCCGCGGCTCGCATTCCAGGGTCTTCGAGACCACCTCGCCGAGCTTGTGCAGCCGCTGGCTGCCGCACTTACCACATGCGCAAGGCGCGGGTTCGACGACGCGCTCGACCGGCAGATTGTCCGGCAACGGGCGTCGCGGCGGCCGTGGATTTTGCGCGCGCTTCTCCTTGGCGGCCCCTGGCGCGGCGA
Source organism: Bradyrhizobium sp. BRP56 (assembly GCF_020194035.1). NCBI lineage: Bacteria > Pseudomonadati > Pseudomonadota > Alphaproteobacteria > Hyphomicrobiales > Nitrobacteraceae > Bradyrhizobium > Bradyrhizobium sp. BRP56. Next base: position 183 of record NZ_JADYVV010000157.1, on the reverse strand, counting down.
GTTCGGCCTTGGTTTCCTGTTCGGCCTGCGTCTCTTCGAGATCCTCGATGGCAAGCTCGAGCTGTTCGACCAGCAGCTTGCCGCGTTCGGAGGATTGCCCGAACTGTTCGCGCCGTGCCTTGGCCAGCATCAGCTTCAGCCGCTCGATTTCCAGTCGACCGACGGTCACTTCGCTCTTCGCCA
>NZ_JADYVV010000156.1:0-1881 GCF_020194035.1 Bradyrhizobium sp. BRP56 | reverse complement strand
CAATCGGGATAGGGGGGAGCCTCGCGGCTCCGCCCCTCCCACACCACCGGACATACGGGTCCGTATCCGGCGGTTCAGTGGATTATGCGGTCTGCAGCGCCGCGACGGAAGCCAAGCCGAGTGAACTGAAGAACGCGATTGGCATGGCGATGGTGAGTGCGGGACTGTTCGCGAGCCGCCAGGGGCCATGTGGGCTTCCGGCGGTTTGCGCCGCCCGATCCCGGCCGACGCCGCGGCGTCGCAGCTCGGCAAAACGAGTGATTCCGCGCTTCCACTGCTTCCAGGCGATGGCGCGCAACCGCCGCCTGAGCCATTGATCAAGGTCGCGCAATATCGACGGGGTTTGGCAGAAGCCGAAGTAGCCGCGCCATCCGATCAGATAGACGGACAACTCCTTGACAATCTGCGCAAGGCTTCGGCCGCGCGTGCGCCGTGTCAGCTCCCGAACTTTCGCCTTGAAGCGGGCGAGCGCCTGCGGCGCAATGCGCCGCCGCGGTGCTGTCCCGCCGGTGAAGCTGAAGCCCAGGAACTTGCGAACGCTCGGTTTGGCGACCGCGCTCTTGGCCTTGTTGACCTTGAGCTTGAGGCGCTTTTCGAGGAACTTCTCGATGCCGGCCAGCACCCGTTCGCCCGCTCGCTGACTGCGCACATAGATGTTGCAGTCATCGGCATAACGCACAAAGCGGTGGCCGCGCTTCTCCAGTTCCTTGTCCAGCACATCCAGCATCAGATTCGACAACAGCGGCGAGAGCGGACCGCCTTGCGGCGTGCCCTCTTCCGTCGGGCTGACCACCCCTCCCTCCATCACCCCCGCATTCAGGAATCCGCGGATGAGCTTCAGAAGGCGCTTGTCAGTCACCCGTTTGGCGACCAGCCCCATCAGGACGTCGTGGTTGACCCGGTCGAAGAACTTTTCCAAGTCGATGTCCACGACGACGGCGTGCCCGGACGCGATATACGCCTGCGCCCGTTCCACCGCCTGATGCGCCGAGCGGGTCGGCCGGAAGCCGAAGCTCGTCTCGGAGAACGTCCCATCCCAATCCGCCTGCAGCACCTGCATCACCGCCTGCTGGATGACGCGGTCGAGCACCGTCGGGATGCCGAGCGGCCGCAGGCCGCCCGACGCCTTCGGTATCTCGACCCGCCGCACCGGCTGCGGCTTGTAGGTGCCGTCAAGCAGTTGAGCTCGGATCGCGAGCCAGTGCTCTTTCAGGTGGGCCGGCAGTTCGTTGACGGTCATCCCATCGACGCCTGCCGCGCCCTTGTTGCGCTTCACTTGCGCCAACGCTTTCTTCAGATTCTCACGCTCGACCACTGCTTCCATCGACAGCCCTGCGACCGCCGGGCGTTCAAGACTGGCCGTCGCCGCGCTTGCTTCGGTCTCTCGGACGGCGGCGCTTTGGGCTTCACCCTTCGCTCCGGTGTCCGAGTTCAGCTCAACCTGATTCTTCTGCCGCATGGCTCGCGCGAGATCGACCGCTCTACTAACCACTTCCACCGTTCGGGCCTTCGGCGGCGCGCTGCCGCCTACTATGCCCTCGGCTGACTTCTGCGCTGCGGTCAGGCCGCCTTGCGACGACCTCAGTCCCGTTGCCGGGACACAGCGCAGACCTCCCGAGGTAAGACCGACCGCCTTCGCCGCACGCCCGCCGGATTTACCACCCCGACCCTTGATGACCTTGGACTTCGCGACCGTTTGCTCGCTCGTCCGGCCGGGTAGGCCTCGTTATCCGGTTCTTGTCCATCGGGCCGCGGCTTTGCTCCACGCTTTCTTCAGACCCCACCTCGCGATGATGCCCTTGCGCTTCGCTAACCCTTCGCCGCCATCAGGCTGGGTAGAGGACTTCCACCTCCAAGCTGTCGTTCATACTCGGCACACAA
>NZ_JADYVV010000155.1:0-1884 GCF_020194035.1 Bradyrhizobium sp. BRP56 | reverse complement strand
GGATCGGCCAGGGTCGAGGTGTCGCCGAGGCTCGACGACTCGTCCTCGGCGATCTTGCGCAGGATGCGGCGCATGATCTTGCCGGAGCGGGTCTTGGGCAGGCCGGGCGCGAACTGGATCAGGTCCGGCGAGGCGATCGGGCCGATGTCCTTGCGGACCCAGGCGACCAGCTCCTTGCGCAGCGCTTCCGTCGGCTCGGTGCCCTTCATCAGCGTGACATAGGCGTAGATGCCCTGGCCCTTGATGTCGTGCGGGTAGCCGACGACGGCGGCTTCCGACACCGCCTCATGCGCGACCAGCGAGCTCTCGACCTCGGCGGTGCCCATGCGGTGGCCGGAGACGTTGATGACGTCGTCGACGCGGCCGGTGATCCAGTAATAGCCGTCGGCATCGCGCCGGCAGCCGTCGCCGGTGAAATACTTGTTCTTGTAGGTCGAGAAATAGGTCTGCTCGAACCGCGCATGGTCGCCATAGACCGTGCGCATCTGGCCTGGCCATGACTTGGTCAGGCAGAGATTGCCCGAGGTCTCGCCGTCCAGCGTCTTGCCGTCGGCATCGACGATCTCCGGCACCACGCCGAAGAAGGGCCGTGTCGCCGAACCGGGCTTCAGCTTGGTCGCGCCGGGCAGCGGCGTGATCAGGATGCCGCCGGTCTCGGTCTGCCACCAGGTGTCGACGATCGGGCAGCGGTCGTCGCCGACCACGCGGTAATACCACTCCCAGGCTTCCGGATTGATCGGCTCGCCGACCGAGCCGAGCAGGCGCAGCGATTTGCGCGAGGTCTTCTTCACCGGCTCGTCGCCGCCCTGCATCAGCGCGCGGATCGCGGTCGGTGCGGTGTAGAAGATGTTGACCTTGTGCTTGTCGACCACGTTCCAGAAGCGCGAATTGTCCGGATAGTTCGGCACGCCCTCGAACATCAGCGTGGTCGCGCCGTTACAGAGCGGCCCGTAGAGAATGTAGCTGTGGCCGGTGACCCAGCCGACGTCGGCGGTGCACCAATCGATGTCGCCGTCGTGATAATCGAACACGTATTGATGCGTCATCGACGCGAACACGAGGTAGCCGGCCGAGGTGTGCAGTACGCCCTTCGGCGTTCCGGTCGAGCCCGAGGTGTAGAGGATGAACAGCGGGTCCTCGGCGCGCATATGCTCGGCCGGGCATTCCGTCGTCACCATGGCAGCGGCCTCGTGATACCAGAGGTCGCGGGTCGGGTTCATGTCGATCTTGCCGCCGGTGCGCTTCACCACCACGACCCAATCGACGCCGCCGGTTTTGGCGATCGCGGCATCGACATTGGCCTTCAGCGGCACTTTCCTGCCGCCGCGCAGGCCCTCGTCGGCGGTAATCACCACCTTCGAGTCGCAGTCCTTGATGCGCTGCGCGAGGCTGTCCGGCGAGAAACCGCCGAACACCACCGAATGGATGGCGCCGATCCGCGCGCAGGCCAGCATGGCGTAGGCCGCTTCCGGAATCATCGGCAGATAGATCGTGACGCGGTCGCCCTTCTTGACGTTCCGCGTGCGCAGGATGTTGGCCATCTTGCAGACTTCGTCGTGCAGCTGGCGGTAGGTGATGTGCTTGGATTCGGAGGGATCGTCGCCCTCCCAGATGATCGCGGTCTGGTCGCCGCGCTTGTCGAGATGGCGGTCGATGCAGTTCCAGGCGACGTTCAGCACGCCATCCTCGAACCATTTGATCGAGATGTTGCCCGGTGCGAAGGAGACGTTCTCGACCTTGCTGAAGGGCTTGATCCAGTCGATCCGCTTGCCGTGCTCGGCCCAGAAGCCGTTCGGGTCCTTGACCGAGTGCGCGTACATCTCGCGATATTTGGCGTCATCGATATAGGCGCGCTTGGCCCAGTCGGCCGACACGTCATAGATC
>NZ_JADYVV010000154.1:0-1891 GCF_020194035.1 Bradyrhizobium sp. BRP56 | reverse complement strand
GGTGTGCTGCAGAGCATGAAGGAGGTGAATAACCGAATTTGATGTGTACAGCTTTATGAGAGATGGGGGTTGGCCCTCCTGCATCGGCGTTCCAGCCGCAGATGCAAAACCACGACACTGTGGCTTCGCTTAAAAGGCGCGGTCATCAGCAAGTGTTGCAAAAGTCCCGGGTTTACGGGGCAGGTGAGTATCCAGAAGGCGAGCGAAAGCGAATCTTCCGATGACGCGTCGAAAATTATTTAGATGTCGCCAAAATCAGGGGCGCGTGCCATCCCTGAGATCAATCCGTGAGGCGCCTGGATTACTGCGCGGGTGGCGACCGGCGTTTAGGGGACGCGATCTGGATACAGGCTCTTGTAGAGAACTGCAGGAACCAGTCGTTGTGATGCCAAGGGAGAAGTTCAAGCGGCGCACACCGCGAGACGAGAGTACCGAAGCACGACACTGGGGCGGATTGGCTCGTAGTAGTGATGAAGGTGCTGTAATGGGACTGGAGCGAAGGGGCCGAGGCAAGTGGTTCCACCCGCATGCAACTGTGATGAGCAGGAGGACATGATGGGTGTAACCGAACGTAAGCAGTACAATATCGACAAGCAAACAGTGATGAAGGCCTACCGATTGGTCAAAGCCAATGCGGGCTCAGCCGGCGTGGATAAGATATCGTTGGAAGCTTTCGAGAAGAACTTGAAGGGCAACCTTTACAAGGTCTGGAATCGGATGTCTTCTGGCAGCTACTTTCCACCTGCCGTTCGGGCTGTCCCCATTCCCAAGAAGAACGGCGGACAACGCATTCTAGGCGTGCCGACAGTAGCAGATCGCGTGGCGCAGACGGTCGTCAAGCTGCAGATTGAACAAGCACTCGAGGAAATCTTCCTTCCCGATTCCTACGGCTACCGGCCCGGAAAATCCGCGCTGGACGCCGTTGGCGTCACCCGGCAACGGTGTTGGAAGATGGACTGGGTGCTGGAGTTCGACATCAAAGGCCTGTTCGACAATATCAGCCACAAGTTGCTTATGAAGGCCATCAGGAAGCATGTGCAAGACGAATGGGCTCTGCTCTACATCGAACGCTGGCTAATAGCGCCGATGCAAGGCAAAGACGGAGCGATCACCGCTCGCGACCGGGGCACACCCCAAGGCGGCGTGATCAGTCCCGTCCTTGCCAATTTGTTCTTGCATTATGCGTTCGATACATGGATGGCGCGGAACTTCCCGCGGTCACCATGGTGTCGATACGCAGACGACGGGCTCGTTCATTGCCGAACCAAGGCTGAAGCGGAGGCCATCAAGGCGGCGCTGCAAGCAAGGTTTGAGGAATGCGAACTCGAAATGCATCCCGACAAGACCAAGATCATCTACTGCAAAGACAGCAACCGCCCGGGTAGCCATGTCAGTCAGTCGTTTGACTTTCTGGGATTTACCTTTCGACCGCGCAGGGCAAGAAATCATCAGAAGAAAGAAAACTTCTGTACGTTCTCGCCAGCGGCCAGCAGGGCGGCGATGAAGTCTATGCGTATGACGATCCGGCAGCTCCGGCTCACGCTTCGCTCGCAGACGGAAGTCGACGTAATCGCCTTGGAACTGAATCCCGTCCTTCGTGGATGGATGCAGTACTACGGCAGATATGGGCGGTCAGAAATGCACAACCTGTATCGATACGTCGACGAATCTCTTAACCGCTGGGCGCGACGCAAATACAAAGGGCTGAAGAATGGAAAGGTTAGAGCCTCTACCTGGCTCAGATTGATCCGCCGCCGCAGGCCAAAGCTGTTTGCTCATTGGGCGAGGTTGAGTTCTGCTTCGGTACTTGTTGAGAGCCGTATGACGTGAGAGCGTCACGTACGGTTCGGAGAGCGGCTCCGGGTGCAACTCCCGGGGCCGACTCACCATG
>NZ_JADYVV010000153.1:0-2160 GCF_020194035.1 Bradyrhizobium sp. BRP56 | reverse complement strand
GGCGCGCGTCTTCGGCGTCGTCGTGGCGTTCGCGTGCAGGCTCAGTTCCATGACCCGAGGTGCTCCCTGACAAAGGCCACGCCTCGTTCTACACCGATTCCATCAAACCAATCAGCAGGGACCAAACACGAAAGCAGGGCCCATAACCACCGCTCAAAGCTACCGAGCACGCTGGGGCCACAGCGCGCTCCACAACTCGATCCTTTGGTTATGGGTCCCGGGTCGCGCTTCGCTTGCCCGGGACGACGATGTGGATGGATCGTGGACGCCCCTCCGTATTGTCTTTGCTGCTGGATGTCGCCACACTCGGCGCAACCAAAACAAGACGTCACGGGGGAAACATGTCCGACGCGCCGAAACTGACCAACCTTGCCGACATGGTGCGCGAGCGCGCCAAGAGCCGCGGCGATGCGCTGGCCTATGAATTCGAGGGACGGCAAACCAGCTTCGCCGAGTTCGACATCAAGACCAACCGCGTCGCCAACGCGCTGATCGCGATGGGCGTCAAGAAGGGCGAGCGCATCGCCTATCTCGGCAAGAACAGCGACTTCTATTTCGAGCTGTTGATGGGCGCGATGAAGGCCGGTGTGGTGATGGCGCCGGTGAACTGGCGCCTTGCAGGCCCCGAGGTCGCCTTCATCGTCGACGACTGCAGGGCCCCCGTGCTGTTCGTCGGCCCCGAATTCATCACGCAGGCGCGCAACATCAGCGACAAGCTGCCCAGCGTCCGCACCATCATCACGACCGAGGGCGGCGCGCCGGAATGGCCCGACTTCGTCGCCTGGCGCGATGCGCAGGGCGGCGACGACCCGCGCGTTGCGATCGAGCCGAAGGACATCGCGATCCAGCTCTACACCTCGGGCACGACGGGCAAGCCGAAAGGCGCGATGCTGTCACACGCCAATTTCCTCAACCTCGTGCAAAGCGGCAACGAGGCCGAGAAGCCGGAGTGGAACCGCTGGACCACCGACGACGTCTCGCTGGTCGCGATGCCGATCTTCCACATCGGCGGCTCCGGCTGGGGCGTGATGGGCCTCTATCACGGCGCCCGCGGCGTGATCGCGCGCGAGTTCGATCCGACCAAGGTGCTCGACTTCTTCGAGCAGTCCGGCATCACAAAGCTCTTCATGGTGCCGGCCGCGATGCAGTTCGTGGTGCGGCAGCCGCGGGCGCGGCAGGTCGACTTCTCCCGCCTGAAATACATGCTCTATGGCGCCTCCCCGATTCCGGCGGCGCTGCTGAAGGAGTGCATCGAGGTCTTCAAATGCGGCTTCGTGCAGATGTACGGCATGACCGAGACCACCGGCACCATCGTCGCGCTGCCGCCGGAGGATCACATCGAGGGGCTCGACCGCATGCGCTCGGCTGGCAAGGCGTTGCCCGGTATCGAGCTTGCGATCCTCGATCCGGACGGCAAGCCGCTGCCGCCGGGCGAAGTCGGCGAGATCGCCACCCGTTCCGGCTCCAACATGGCCGGCTACTGGAATCTGCCCGAGGCCACCGTGCGCACCATCGACAGCGACGGCTGGCTGCGCACCGGCGATGCCGGCTACATGGACAAGGACGGCTACCTTTACATCCACGACCGCATCAAGGATATGATCATCTCCGGCGGCGAGAACATCTATCCAGCCGAGGTCGAGAGCGCGCTGTGCGACCACCCCGACGTGGCGGAAGCCGCTGTCATCGGCATTCCCGACGACAAATGGGGCGAGGCGGTGAAGGCGGTGGTGGTGATGAAGCCGGGCAAGAGCGCGACCGCGACCGACATCATCAACTTCACGCGCGAACGGATCGCCGGCTACAAGACGCCGAAATCGGTCGACTTCATCCCGGCGCTGCCGCGCAACCCGTCGGGCAAGATTCTGCGGCGGAGCCTGCGTGAACCGTATTGGGCGGGCAAGGACCGGCAGGTGAATTAGCCCTCGCTGTCGTCCCGGCGAAGGCCGGGACCCATAACCATCGTTGTTCATTGTCTGTCGACGCTGGGGCCACATCTCGTTCAACCAATAGCCGACTGTGGTTATGGGTCCCCTGAGTTCACAAACGAAGTGCAACACTTCCTTGAGGAGGTGTTGCCATGGGGCGGACTTACAAGCAGCTCTCTCTGGACGACCGATGCGAGATTGCCTGCCTATCGGCCAATGGCAGCTCGGTCCG
>NZ_JADYVV010000152.1:0-2349 GCF_020194035.1 Bradyrhizobium sp. BRP56 | reverse complement strand
TCATCGACCATGCCGATCGCGACGCCTTCATCGCCAGGTTCGTCCACGACTACAACCGGACTCGCCTCAAATGCCTCGGCTACCAGGCCCCGATCCAGGCCGTTGCTAAACTCACGGGACTGAACACGAAAGCAGGGACCCATAACCACAGGCGCGCATTGTTGGAGCGCGCTGCGGCTCCAGCTCGTCTCAACAATCAAGATTTGGGGTTATGGGTCCCGGCTTTCGCCGTGACGACGACAGGAGGTGCGGCCGAGCCTACGCTCCCGCCGCCATCACCACCTGCGCCAGCAATTGCTCGCGCTTGGACTGGGTGCGGTAGCCTCCCATCGTCGCGGCGAAGCGTTCGAGGATGCCGTCCTCGAAGGCGGTGACGATGGTGTCGTGGACATAGCTCTTGCGGCAGATCGCCGGCGTGTTGGACAGCTGGTCGGCGGCGGCGCGGATCGCATCCAGCACCTGGCGCTTGCGGCCGCGCTGGCTGGTGGCCGGCGTGATCCGCGACAGCGATTCCACGACGACGGCCGACGCCATCAGGGTGCGGAAATCCTTCAGCGAGATCTTGATGCCGGCGATCTCGCGCAGGAACGCGTTCACCGCCGTGGTCGAGGCGGCCCGCACCACGCCGGAACGGTCGTAATACTGAAACATGCGCTTGCCCGGGACGCCGCGCAGGATGCCGATCGCACGCACCAGCTTGGCCGCGTCGCATTCCTTGCGCACGGCCTTGCCGCCCTTGGCCTTGAAGGTCAGCACCAGGGAGTCGTCTTCCAGCGTGACGTTGGACTTCAAGAGCGTGGTGGCGCCGCGGGTGCCGTTGAGGCGCGCATAGGATTCGTTGCCGGGCCGGATCGCGGTGCGCGCGATCAGCTCGATCACCGCCGACAGCGCGAACTCGCGCGTCGGCTCGTCGCCGGACAGGAACGCCGAGACCTTGCGCCGGATCTTCGGCAGCGCGGCCACCAGCTTGGCGAGGCGATGCGCCTTGCGCTGCTCGCGAACCTTCTCCCAGTCGGCGTGATAGCGATATTGCAGCCGGCCCGCGGCATCGCGGCCGACCGCCTGCAGATGCGAACTCGGATCGCTGGAATAGCGCACCTGGCGATAGGCCGGCGGGACCGCCATCGCGTGCAGCCGGCGGATGGTGCGCGCATCGCGGATGCGCGAGCCATTGGCACGAACGAATGAATAGGTCTTGCCGCGCTTAATGCGGCGGATGGTCAATTCGTTCTGGTCGCCGAGCCGCAGGCCCAGATCGCGCGCCAGTTCTTCAACCGTCGTTCTGATGGCAGCGGGCGCGTCGAGCTTGAGTTTTGCCGGCGGCTGCAGCCTGGCCCGCGGCGGCTTGGACGGCCACTGGCCCAGTGCCTTTGCCAAGGCGACAGCGGGATCGGCGGAAACGGGCCGCACAGCCGCGATATTCTGCTGATCCATCATTACTCTCGCAAGACGCCTTGTTCCGCTGTTCTCCCGGTAATGCCGTTGCTTCGGGCTTCGTTCCGGTGGGCCGTCCGGGCCTCGGAAACGCGATTTAGGGCGTCACGGCTGACATTGCGAGTCGCGAATCAGTCATTGATGGTGCCAAATTACCTTTCATGGGTGCCATTCGCCCGCTAACGTTGATTTTGGGCTGCCCGGGATCGGACAAAATAACGCGAGCGCGGTACCGGAAACCGGCGTTTGAACGCCGCCGGAGGTCCACCGCGGTCCCCAGATCAGGTCAGCAACCTTGCCCTTTCGCGCGCCGCTCTTGCCGGGGCGCGGCTCGAGCTCGGCAGCCGCGGGCCGGTCCAACCGCTGGCCGCAATCAAGGATTATGCGGTCACGAACGTGTTGACGCAGCTCATCGCCGCGGCGTCCGACAATTCGTTCAATTGTGCCTGAAGCCGTCGATCAAAATCGGCGTCACTGCATCGTCATCGCACGCGACACTGCTGCGGTGGCGACGAACGGCGCAGAGAACGATACCACTACGACCAAGAGACCAGTGACCCGGAGCAGGCGATGGCGCATAGGTTTCTCTCGTCGATGCGTTGCGGTAAGCCGTCCTATCACAAGCGGAAGCCGGCGGACTATCCGGCGGCTTCAACGCGACGAAAGTGACAGTCCTTTTTCCTTGCCGGGCCGGAATGCGGCAACGCATAATCGCGGCAATGATCAAGACGGCTTGCCGTCGCGTCGTGCGCGATCGGCAATGAGTGGAGGAAAATGATGTCCGAGAAGATCTATGACGTGTCGGCCGACTGGGCCAAGCGCGCCTATATCGATGACGCCAAATATCGCGAGATGTACGCGCACTCGGTCAAGGACCCGAACGGCTTCTGGGCCGAGCACGGCAAGCGGATCGAC
>NZ_JADYVV010000151.1:0-2869 GCF_020194035.1 Bradyrhizobium sp. BRP56 | reverse complement strand
AGCCGCAGGTCGCCGAACCGCCCCAGGCCAAATTCCAGTCCCAACATCAAACGCTCCGTGAATCATCACTCAACCCACGGAATCAGCAATCAAATCGCCTAGCAAGATGTGTGCATACGAGAGCCGCGTGCGGGGAGAGGTCGGAACGCATCGCCAGATGCGTTCCGGGTGAGGGGGAGCCCCCGCGAGTCCAATTGCGACGGTTTGCGCGGAAGCAGCCCCTCACCCCAACCCTCTCCCCGTAAGAACGGGGCGAGGGAGCGCACCTCCGATGTCGTTGGATCTAGCGGCGGCTCGCGATGTGGTCGGCGAGCACCGCGGCATCGTCGCCGACGCCTGACAGGAACGAGGATTTCATCTTTGACAGCCATTGCAGGCCGAGGAAATAGAGGCCCGGCACGTCGGAGACGCCGTGGCGATGTCGCGGCGCCCCGTCGGCATCCAGCACCGGTATGTCGATCCAGTTCAGATCGAGACCGTAGCCGGTGGCCCAGATCACGCTCCTGATCCGCGCGGCGCGCAGGTCGATCGCATTGAGCGGCGCGGTGAGGCACGGCGGATCGGGCAAACGGAGGCGCGCCAAGGGATCTTCGGGATGATCGAGGCCGCGCGCCGCGACGAAGTCGTCGACGATCCCGAGGAAGGTCGCGTAATAGGCATCGCCATTGGCGATGTTGGCGGCGAGATCGGGCGCGATCTCCAGCACGCCGTCGCGCGCTGTCGTCACACGGCCGAGCAGGGTCACGCCGCCGGCGGCGAAGCGGCGGAAATCGACGGTGTGGCCGCCATGGGCGCCGGAAATCACCGGCAGCAGCCGCGACGGGCCGCGCTGCTCGACCGGCGTCCGGTCGATGCCCATCTCGGCCAGCCACCAGATCAGGTCGCGGCCGCGATAGCGGCGTGGCAGCCGGTTGTGACGGCCGACCGAGAGGAAGACTTCGCGGCCGGCGCGCATCAGCTCTTCGGCGATCTGCGCACCCGACGCGCCGGCACCGACCACCAGCACCGCACCGTCAGGCAATTGCGCGGGATTCCTGTAGCCGGCGGCATCGACCTGAAACAGGCCGGGATGCTCGCGCAGGAGGTCCGGCCGCAGCGGCCGTTGATAGGGGCCGGTGGCGATGACGACGTTGCGGGCGGCGATGCTGCCGCCGGCAAATTCGGCGAGGAAGCCGCCGGTGTCGCGGCGCAGCTTCGTGACCGCGACGCCGCAGCGGATCGGCGGCGCGACGAACGCGGCGTAGTTCTCAATGAAGGCGATGATGGCAGCGGTGTCCGAGAAGCCGTCGGGATCGCTGTGCGGAAACGCGAAATCCGGCAGCCGCACCGACCAGTTCGGAAACTGGAACATGAGGCCATCCCAGCGTTCGCTGCGCCAGCGCTCGGCGATGCGACCCCGCTCCAGCACCAGATGGGCGATGCCGCGCTGCTTCAGCCGATGGCTCATGGTGAGCCCGGCCTGGCCGCCGCCGATCACCAGCGTATCGACTGCGTCGTCAGGCACTGCGCGATCCCTTGCGGCGGGCCGCGGGCTCCGCCGCGGCGCGGATGATCCAGCGCCGGAACGCGGCGAAATCGCGCTGCTCGGCGTGGAAGCCGCGATAGACCAGATACCAGCGCATGCCCTTCGGCACGCTGAGCGCAAACGGCGCCACCAGCCGGCCGGCGGCGAGATCGTCGTCGATATAGGGCCGGATGCCCATCGCCATGCCGAGCCCGTCGCTAGCTGCCTGCAGCGCCTGGCCGTAGAACTGGAATTCCGGCCCGCGCGCGGTCAGGCGCGGCACGCCCGCGGCCTTCAGCCAGGACGGCCAGTCGTCGGGCGAATGCGCGACGCGGATCAGGCTCGGGCCCTTGAGGTCGGCGGGGCGCTTCAGGGTGTTGGCGAGCCGCGCCGTGCACACCGGCATCAGGTCGGCGGCAAACAGCGGCTCGGCGACGAGGCCCGGCCACTGGCCGTCGCCGAGCTGGATGCCACAGCTCCAGTCGTCGGCGAACGGCACCGCCATGCCGCCGGTCGTGATCCGCACCTCGATGTCGGGCTCCGCTTTGCGGAACTCGGCAAGGTGCGGGATCATCCATTTCAGCGCAAAGGTCGGTCCGACGCCGACGGTCAGCACCCGCGCGCTCGCGGACGCCGTGACCTGCGCGGTGAGGCTCGCCAGCGCGTCGAAGATCGGCGTCAGCCCGCCCTGATAGGCGCGGCCGGCCGGCGTGGTGACGAGGCGGTTGGCCTTGCGCTCGAACAGCGCGACGCCGAGCCGCTCCTCGAGCAGATGCACCATCCGGCTGATCGCGGCGGCCGAGACGTTGAGCTCGCTGCCCGCCGCCGCGAAGCTGCCGGTCCGCGCCGCGGCTTCGAACGCCTTGATGCCGTTGAGAAAGAGCAGCCGCCGCATGAACCCTCAGGAAAACTGATGCAAGGTCAAGATAACTCAGTTTGCCGGAAGAGGCCAAGCGGCGCAGAAATACCGGAGACAGTGAATCCCTGCTGACCCCGGCGAGGACCACATGACAGAGACCACAGACGCCCTGGTGCTCGATCTCGTGGAATGGGTGGCGCGCGAGCCGCGGCCTTATGCCGAGGTGCTCGAGGTCTGGCGCACCTCATGCCCGCGGCTGACGATCTGGGAGGACGCCGTCGATCGCGGCTACGTCGCGCGCCGTCCCTCGGTCGAGGGCATACGGGTAATGGTGACGGAAAGCGGCGAGACATTCTTGCGCGCGCACGGGCGGATGCATTGATGGCGTATCCGCGGACTCACTTCACCTCTCACGCTTGCGAGGGAGGTCGGATTGCATCGCAGACGCAATCCGGGTGGGGGCTCTCTCCACGATGTGACTCGCGGACAAACCCCCACCCCGACCC
>NZ_JADYVV010000150.1:0-2958 GCF_020194035.1 Bradyrhizobium sp. BRP56 | reverse complement strand
AGGCAAAACCGCGCGCCAACAGAACCCGCATTCAAAGGGATCGCTCGCCTTCGCCGCATGGGTCATCGCTCGTCTTGGCGGCTGGACCGGTTACTATGACAAACCCGGCCCAAAAACCATGCGCCGGGGCCTCGACGACTTCCAGCGCATCAAATACGGCTCGACCCTGAGACTCCAAAATGTGTGAATCGGAGAGCCGCTTGCGGGGAGAGGTCGGATCGCATGCAGCGTAGCGAAATGCGATCCGGGTGAGGGGGTACAGGTCTCTCGACAATTGTAAGCGCGGAGAGAGGCCCCTCACCCCAACCCTCTCCCCGCATCCGCCTTCGCCCGAAGGCGGGCTTCGGCGGACAAGAGAGCGGGGCGAGGGGAGAAGAATAGGGCTCAGCCCTTCAGGAACTCGCCCGCCTTGTACAGCGCGCGGAATTGGAGCCCGGCTTCGGCAAACGTCTCGGTGGCGCCTTCCTCGCGGTCGACTATGGTAAAGACCAGGGCGATCTCGCCGCCGGCCTCGCGCACGGCTTCCACCGCCTTCAGCGCCGAGCCGCCCGTCGTGGTGACGTCCTCGACGATCACGATCCGCTTGCCCGCAAGGCTCTCGCCCTTCGCAAGCCCTTCGACGGAAAGCTTCGCGCCGTGCTCCTTCGGCTTCTTGCGCACGAAGAACGCCGCGATCGGGTGGCCCTTCAGCCAGGACAGTTGCGCGATGGCGCCGGCGAGCGGCACCGCGCCCATCTCGAGCCCGCCGACGAAATCGAGCTTGTCATCCTTCAGCGCTTCATAGGTGAGCTCGGCGAGCAGCGCCGCGCCCTCGGGATCGAGCATCGTCGGCTTCAGGTTGAAATAGAAGTCGCTCTTGCGGCCCGACGCCAGCGTGATCTCGCCGCGGCCGAACGAACGCTTGCGGATGATCTCGGCGAGGCGGGCGCGGGAGGCTGATTTGGACAAAGACTTTTTCCCTTGAGGGTTTGAGGCGGGCGGCAATCTATCCACGCTTACCGGCACATTCCAGCGTGGAAATCGGGCCGTCAACAGTGCCCAAGCCGCGATTTCCGCGGGCGTGCTTTCCGCAAAGCGCGGTTGTGCGGCCGTTCCGTTCCCCGTAAGCAGGCGCCAAACACTCGGCAAAACACTTGCCCAAACACTTGCACGGGAAGCGGAAATGACCATCGAGCTGCACACCTGGAACACCCCCAACGGCCGCAAGATCTCGGTCGCGCTGGAGGAAATGGGGCTGCCCTACAAGGTGATCCCGGTGAACATCAGCAAGGGCGAACAGATGGCGCCCGCCTTCCTTGCGATCAGCCCGAACAACAAGATCCCGGCGATCGTCGATCCGGATGGGCCCGGCGGCAAGCCGGTCAGCATTTTCGAGTCCGGCGCGATCCTGCTCTATCTCGGCGAGAAGACCGGCAAGTTCCTGCCGAAGCCGCTCTCCGAGCGGATCCCGGTCTATGAGTGGCTGATGTGGCAGATGGGCGGCTTCGGTCCGATGCCGGGCCAGGTGCACCATTTCATCGCGCTGGAGAACGAGCAGGACCGCGCCTACGGCCTGAAGCGCTACATGGCCGAGACGCGGCGGCTCTACGGCGTGCTCGACCGCCGGCTTCAGGGGCGCGAATTCGTCGCCGGCGATCTCTCGGTTGCCGATTTCGCCATCCTCGGCTGGGCCTGGCGCCATCCGCGCCACAAGGTCGACCTGGCCGACTTCCCCAACGTCAAGCGCTGGTACGAGACGCTGATGGCTCGCCCCGCGACGAAGCGGGGAATGGACGCGAAGCTGGATTGAGGGTTGCTGAACCGTAGGATGGGTAGAGCGAAGCGAAACCCATCACTTCGAATGCGCGGCGGTCATGATGGGTTTCGCTGCGCTCTACCCATCCTACGCGCTTACTTCCCTTCTCCCCTTGTGGGAGAAGGTGGCGCGAAGCGCCGGATGAGGGGTTGTCCCCGCAGACGAACTCGTGGAAATAACCCCTCACCAGGCTTCGATGCGAAGCATCGAAGCCGCCCTCTCCCACAGGGGGAGAGGGTACTCGCTAGGCCCGCCGCGCCTCGAGCGCCATCTTCATCGCCAGCCCTGCGAGCACGGTGCCCATCAGCCAGCGCTGCACCAGGAGCCAGGTCGGGCGAGTGCCGAGGAACACCGCGATCGAACCGGCGGCCAGCGCGATCATCGCGTTGACGCTGACGCTGATCACGATCTGGATCGAGCCGAGCGCGAGCGACTGCGTCAGCACGCTGCCGCCGGCGGGATCGATGAACTGCGGCAGCAGCGCCAGATAAAGCATCGCGATCTTCGGGTTGAGCAGATTGGTGACGAAGCCCATCGCGAACAATTTGCGCGGGCCGTCGACCTTCAGCGCCTTGACCTGGAACGGCGAGCGGCCGCCGGGCTTCAATGCCTGCCACGCCAGCCAGAGCAGATAGCCCGCGCCGGCAAAGCGCAGCGCGTCATAGGCGTAGGGAATCGCGAACAGCAGCGCGGTGATGCCGAACGCCGCGCACAGCATGTAGAACACGAAGCCGAGCGCCACGCCGCCGAGCGAGACGATGCCGGCCGCCGGCCCCTGCGTGATCGAACGCGAGATCAGGTAGATCATGTTCGGCCCCGGCGTCAGCACCATGCCGAGGCAGATGAGCGCAAAGCCGAGCAAAGCGGATGTGTGGGGCATGACGGGTCTCGCGAGGGGATGCGCACACTTCTAGCGTGTCGCCAGTCGCGCGGCCATCTCGGAATTGCTCTCGGAGCAATGTCGCGGCGACGGTGGTGCAAGGGCTCCCTCTCCCGCTTGCGGGGGAGGGCAATCGCATATGGCAGCGAAAAGGTTGGCGCCGCGATTTCGGCATTCGTCATGGCCGGGCTTGTCCCGGCCATCCACGTCTTTCTTGATGCTGAAACCAAGACGTGGATGCCCGGGACAAGCCCGGGCATGACGATTTTGTGGGAGCAATGAT